>JBIOYF010000298.1:0-11501 GCA_044870035.1 Dehalococcoidia bacterium | reverse complement strand
TGCCGCCTAACGGCGCGCCGAGGCGCTTCGCCTGCGGCATGGCGTCGGTCTGGATCGCTGCAACGGGAGCGGCGTTTGCCGTCGGTTTCGAGCCGGTTGGCTATCTGCTGGGCGGAGTGCTGGCATCTGTGGGCGCGTTGGTCAGTACGACGCACTTCTGCATCCCCTCGCTGGCCTATCGCCTGGCCACGCGCTCTCTGCGCAGACTTCCGGCATAAGGCCAGGGGCGCTGCGCCAGTATGAGTATCGGGGTGATCGAACGGGAACGCGGCGAACAAGCTGGCCGGGTCGCGCTGGGTCTGGGGCCCAACTGGCGCCAGTTTGCGCTCCTTGTCGCCGTGAACGCCTTTGTCGGCGGCATGATCGGCCTCGAACGCTCGATCGTGCCGCTCCTGGCGAAGCAAGAGTTCGGCATCGCGTCGAATACGGCGGCCGTCTCGTTCATCGCCACGTTCGGTCTGGCGAAGGCGATCGCCAACCTCTTCGCAGGCCGCCTCTCCGAGCGCTACCGGCGAAAGGCCGTCCTTGTGGCCGGCTGGCTCTTCGGTCTGCCGGTCCCCTTTCTGCTGATCTGGGCGCCCAGCTGGGGCTGGGTGATCGCTGCCAACCTGCTGCTTGGCGTCAATCAAGGCCTCGCGTGGTCGATGACCGTGAACATGAAGGTCGACTTGGCCGGACCGAGGAGGCGAGGCCTCGCGCTCGGCCTCAATGAGGCGGCGGGATACCTGGCGGTCGCTGCGTCCGCGTTCCTCACGGGCGTGATCGCCGAGCACTGGGGCTTGCGGCCGGAGCCGTTCTATCTGGGAATCGGTTTCGCGGCATGCGGGCTGGCCCTAAGCGTCTTGTTCGTCCGCGATACCGAGCGCTTCGTGGAGCTCGAAACTGCCGGTCATGCCGCAGCGCCGGCTTCTACGTCGCTGCGTCACAGCTTCGCCGAGACCACCTGGCGGCGGCCGCAACTCTTTGGCGTCTCGCAGGCTGGCTTCGTCAATAACCTGAACGACGCGCTGGCCTGGGGCATCTTCCCCATCTTCTTTGTCAGCCGTGGTCTCAGCCTTGAGCGCGTCGCGGTCCTCGCCGCGGTCTACCCGCTCGTTTGGGGCGCCTTGCAGCTCCTCACAGGCTGGTCAAGCGACGTGATTGGGCGCCGGCCGGTCATCGTTGCCGGCATGTTGCTACAAGGAGCCGCGATCGCGGTGGTCGCGGGCGCCGACTCGTTCGCGGTCTGGGTCGTTGCGGTATCGTTCCTCGGAGTGGGAACTGCGCTGGCGTATCCAACGTTGCTGGCTGCTATTGTAGACGCGGTCCATCCGGCGGAACGTGCGACGTCACTCGGCGTCTATCGCTTCTGGCGCGACGCGGGTGCCATGGCCGGCGCGCTGTTGGCCGGCGTCCTGGCCGATGCCTATGGGCTTGTGTTTGCCATTAGCACGGTCGCTTCCCTCACCATCGCGTCCGGTCTGGTTGCGGCCGTGACGATGCAACGAGGCCAACAGCTGAGGAGTGCGGCATGAGAGTCGTCCCGTTTGTTCACGAAGGTCTCGGCAACAGCTCGTACCTGGTCGGCCTGGGCGATGACCGGGCTGTGCTCATTGATCCCGATCGCAGCGTTAGCCGCTATTTGCGAGCCGCCGATGACCGCGGCTGGCGTATCGTATCGATCTTCGAGACTCACGTCCATGCGGACTTTGTCACCGGGGCAGTCGAGGCCTGGCACTGCACCGGAGCGCCAATATTCCTTCCCGACGGATCGGGCTGTCGCTACGCGCACAAGAAGGTCAACGCGGAAGGGCGCGTCCGCTTGAATGGCGCGGAGCTGGAAGCCATTCCTTCGCCCGGCCACACGCCGGAGCATGTCAGCTATGTGCTACATGCCGCGCAGCACCCGCCGGTGCTGTTCAGCGGCGGCTCGATCATCGCCGGCGGAGCAGCCCGGACCGATCTGATCGCGCCGGAGCTGACCGAGTCGCTCACACGCGCTCAGTTCCAGACCCTGCATCATGCCTTCGCGTCCCTGCCGGACGAGACGGTCCTTTACCCGACACACGGCGCCGGCTCGTTCTGCTCGACAGGTAGCGGCGGCGAGCGGACGTCCACCCTGGGCCGCGAACGCGCTCAAAATGCAGCGCTGTCTGTGGAAGAGGAGGAAGAATTCGTGCGCTGGTTCCCGCAGACGTTTCCGGCGGCGCCCGACTACTTCTTCCGCATGCGTTCCTTCAACCAGGCGGGCCCGCGCCTGCGCGGCGACGTGCCGGAACCGACGCCGTTAGCGCCGGACGATTTCCAGCGGGCGGCTCAGCAAGCCCTGATCATTGATGTCCGGTCGAAGGAAGAGTACGCGCGCGAGCATATCGCCGGTTCGCTCAGCATACCCTTCCGCGATGTGTACGCGGTCTGGCTTGGCTGGCTGGTGCCGGCGGACACGCCGCTGCTTTTCGTGCTCGGCGACACTCCGCTGGAGCGTGTCATCGATGAGTCGTTGCTCGTCGGCTACGAACGCTTCGCCGGCTGGCTCGAGGGAGGTCTCGCGGCCTGGCGCGCCGCCCGAAGACCGCTCCAGCGACACGAGCTCATCGACGCAGAGGCAGCGAGGCAATTGCTCCGTGATGGCGCGATGGCGCTGGACGTTCGAGAACCCTCTGAGACCGACGCAGGTGTCGTTGATGGTGCAACAGTGATACCGCTCGGCGCACTGCAGCAGCGCGCTTCGCTGCTGCCCAAGGGCCGGCCCATCGTCGTCTACTGCGGCCACGGCGAGCGCGCATCGACCGGCGTTTCTATTCTTGAACGCGCTGGGTATACCCAGCTCCTGAACCTCGACGGTGGCTTCCCTGCCTGGCGAGATGCCAGCGCGCAAGCTCCTGCTTAGCCGGCTGCTGCTCAGGAAGCCACGATCGCCGTGAACTTGGCCCTTTGCCAAGTCTCCGTTGGCGCGGCTTCGGACGCCCTGTCCGCGCTCTTGCTATCTCGCCGTTGCGGTCGCGCGCTCCGGTTCGAGCACGTAGCCGATGCCTTGTCGAGTCTTAATGATGTGCGGATCGGCGGGATCGCTCTCCAGCTTGCGGCGGAGGCGGGACACCCAGACGCGCAAGTACTGCAGATCGTCGCGGTATTCGGCGCCCCAGACCTTTGTGAGCAGCTCAGCGTTGAGCATGACCTTCCCCGCGTTTGCGGCCAGGTGCTGGAGGAGCAGCCACTCCGTTCGCGTGAGGCTGACGGAGTCGCCGTTGCGAGAGACAAGGCGCCGGTTGAGGTCGATCTCGATGTCGCCGGCGCGGACGATGTGTTCGACGTCCTTCGAGCCGACACTGCGGCGCAGGACGGCGCGGATGCGTGCCGCCAGTTCGTCCGGGCTGAACGGCTTGACGATGTAGTCGTCGGCGCCGATCTCAAGCCCGCGGACCTTGTCGGCGTCCGTGTCCTTGGCGGTGACGAAGATGACCGGCATGCTCCAGCGCTCTCGCAGCCGGCGCAGGACCTCCGCTCCGGTTAGCTCCGGCATGACGATGTCGAGCAGCACAATTTCCGGGCGCTGCTCCTCCGCGAGCCGGAGCGCCTCTTCACCGTTGCTGGCTGTGATCACTCGAAAGCCTTGCGCCGCCAGCTCCACCCTGATCAAGCGCAGGATACCCGCTTCATCGTCGACCACAAGAACTAGTGGTTCGGTGCCCATGGCGCCTCCTCCTGATACAGCGGTATCGCGAAACCCACTTCCAGGCCGCCTTCAGCGCGTGGCCGCGCCCAGATGCGGCCACCCTGCGCCTCGATGAGGCGCTTGCAGACGGTGAGACCGAGGCCGAGCCCGCGTGTGCGCCCGGCCGCGGCCCGCGATCGGTAGAAGCGTTCGAAGATCGAATCGGCTTCATCGTCCGATATGCCCGGCCCGCGATCGAGGACCGTCACGACGGCTTCGTCGTCGGCTGCGCGAGCGCAGATCGTGATCGCTGTGCCGGCCGGGCTGTACTTCTCCGCGTTGCTCACCAGATTGCGGAGCACCTGCTCCAAGTACGTCGCATCGCCCAGCGCCGGCCCTCCCTCGGTGAGCTCCAGCTCCAGGTGGTGGCCCGTCATGCGCGGTTCGACGCTCTTAGCGATCTTCTCGATAACACGCTGGATGAGCACCGGCTCCAGTTCGATCTCTTGCCCCAGCTCCAGCCGCGCCAGCACCAGCAGGTCCTCCACCAGCCGGTAGAGACGCTCTGTCTCGTGTTCGATATCTTCGAGGATCTCTAGGCGGTTCTCCTCCGTCAGCTTGTCCCGGCGCGAGCGCAGCACGCGCGCACCGCCGTAGATCGTGGTGATCGGCGTGCGCAGCTCGTGCGAGACCAGCCCGAGAAACTCATCCTTGGCTTCGTTGGCCGCACGGAGCTGCTCCTGCACCTCCTGCGCCTCCCGGTAGAGGCGCGCGTTGTCGATCGCCAGGGCGGCGCGCAGCGCGATGTCTTCCGCAAGGTTCAGGTCCTCCACGCTGTAGCGCCGGCCCGACTCTGCCGAGACGAACGTGATTGCGCCGAGAAGACGTTCCCGTGTGAGCAGCGGAACGATCAGCGCGGACTTGAACCCCAAGTCGCGCATGATCTGGAGGTGCTCGTCATCGACAGCAGCGCCGGCGAGCTGGCTGTCGGAAAGCTGCGGCTCCAGGATCGATGTGCCGCGACGCAGCACGTCGGCGACATTGCGCGCGCTCGCCGGGTTGGGCACGAACTTCTTCAGCCGCTCCGCGATTTCGGCCTTCGAGGGATCGGCATGCGTGACGAGCGGACGAGTCACGACGCCGTCGTTATCGATCAGGTCGATAGCGCACCAGTCGGCCATGTTGCCGACGATGAGCTCCGCGACTCGCTCAAGGACCGTGTCGAAGTCCAATGACGTGGCAAACAGCGCCGCTGCTTCTACCAGGAACTGCAGCCGCTGTTCGGCGCGCTTGCGCTCAGTGATGTCCTGGCAGACGCCGATCATGCTGATGGGTACGCCGTCGCGGTCGTAGACCGCGCTTCCCTTGCCGGACACCCAGCGGATGGCACCGTCTGGCCGGGCGATACGGTACTCGACGTCATGCGTGCCTGTCTCGACGGATTCCCTGATCTGCCGGACCAAGGTATCCCGGTCTTCGGGAAAAACGTCCGCCAGGTAGGCCTCGAATGAGCCCGCGAACGATCCCGGCGGGATGCCGTGGATCAGCTCGAGTGTTTCGGACCAGCTGACGTGGCCCGTCTGAATGTTCCACTCCCAGTGGCCCTGGCCCGCCGCGTCCATGGCGAACCGCAACCGCTTCTCGCTTTCGCGCAGTTCATCTTCAACCCGTTTGTGCGCCGTGATGTCTGTCATCAGGCCGCGCAAGGCTCGCGGCCGTCCTTCGGAGTCGGGGAGGACCACGACATGGTTACGGATCCAGACAGTCCGGCCATCCGCCGCTAGCGTACGGTACTCGAGATCGTGCTCGCGGCCGTCGGCCGTTGCGGTAGCGCAAAGCCGCGCCGTCGCCTCGCGGTCGTCTGCATGAATGTGGCTGAGCCAGAAGTCCGGCTCTAGCCAGCGCGCTTTGGGGTAACCGAGAACAGCTTCGACGCTGTCGCTAACGAAGCTGATCCGGAAGCTCGCGGGGTCCGCTTCCCAGAGGATGGCGTTGGTGAGGCCGTCTAGTAGCTCAGCCTCGCGCGTTATCGAGGCCTCCGCCCGGCCGGTTCTACGAGATGTCACCGTCACGGCCGCGCCTCCTTTCCCCGAGCCACACCAAGCTGAGGTGGCGAACGGCAGCACGAATCAACCCGCCCCAAGTCTAGACTAAACTGGCTCAGTCCCACAAAGCCCTAGCGATCGGGTTCCATCAGCTCCAGGAGGTTCGCGAGGAGTTCGTCCGGGTCGAACGGCTTGCTCATGTACCGTTCGGCCTGCAGTTCCCGACGCGCCCCCCTCGCGTCGTAGGCAGAGAGGATCAAGACGGGCGCCGTGCACCCCCGGCCCCGCATTTCTCGAAAGAACGTCCTACCGTCCATCTCAGGCATCTCGAGGTCCAGCACGACCACATGGGGGATGGCCTTCTCCAACTCCTCGAGCGCCTGGACGCCGTTTGCGGCTGTGGTGACTTCCAGCCCGGAGTTTTCGAGGGTAAGTCGCATCAGCCGGAGGAACGTAGGATCATCGTCGATTACCAGAATGCCAGACCCACTCATTCAACTACACCCCGTAGGCTACCCGGCCGCGACTCGCGCCACCATAAAGCGCTCTTCGCGCAGGGTTGCAAAGCCGTAACAAAACCTGAAGGCGGCCGTGCACTCATGAAGGTTCGCCCGCCTCGTTCGGGAAGCCAAAGGCCCCGAATAACGCCCAGAAGTCGCTATGCCGGTAGATGGCCGTCGCGACAAGGCCGGGGACCAATAACAGCACCTCGACACCACCTCCGGTCAGGATCATCATGCCGCATTAACGGTGTGCATCCCGTAAATGATGACGGCCTGGCGCTAACAGCCCTGTTGCAGTTGTATGTTTCGATTCTGACATGCGAAGGTTCTGTGGCTTGATGGGAATGACACCGTGGCGTGCGTACGATCTGGCGAGAACCCTAGAGGTTGAGAGGAGGCAAAGCATGGTCGTCATGATTCGGTACTCCGCCGCCGAAGCGGTCCAGGACACTCGGTCATGTCGCCATCGTTGGCTGATCGATCCCCCGAACGAGCAGGAGACCAGCCGAGGCATCTGCAAGTCTTGCGGCACGGTGCGACGGTTTGCGAACGCGCTCGACGCGCATGTACCCAATCGATTTCAGGCTGGCCTACGCCGTCCCCCGACAGAGACACATGAGCCTGAAGGAAGCAGGCGCTGCGCTACTCGATAGGATCTTCGACCAACTCCCGGAAGCACTCCAGGTCCTCATTCAGCTGCTCAGGCTTGATCTGCAACTCTGCTTTCAGTGCGCGCGCGAGGTCACTCGGATCGTACTCGACCCGCAGGTCGATCCGAGTCTTCCCGGGACCAAGTGGAGTCAACGTGACGGTACCGCAGTTGAACTGGCCCCCCTTGCTCCGCCAGGCAATGCGCTGGGCCGGCTCTTCGTCGATGATCTCTGCGGGCCACTCCAACGTCTTGCCGCACATGTCTGAGATCCACCTCAGTTGTCGTTCGCCCACCCGCTCAATCTGCCTGACACCTTCCATGAAGCGCGGAAAGTCCTCGAACCGCGCCCAACGGTTGTATACGAGCTCGGCAGGCGCCTCCACTTCGATCGACTGCTCCGTAATCATGCCGGCCCTCCTTCCCTGCGGCCGTGGGGCTGTTGTGGCGTACAATCAGGATAGGAGCAGGAGCCTGAAATTCGAACCAAATCGGCGCCTTGTGAATGTTGCAGAATCATTGCGCTCTGACCGCTACCGAGAGCGCGCATGAGATATTCGCGTGCAGCCGCCGGACGAGCAACGGCCTTCATCAACGCCGCTCGTAGCGACCGGTCTCAGACGCTCATCGCGCTCGATGTCGACGGCACCGTCAGCGGGATCGTTGCCTCGCCGCAAACAGCGTTCGTCGACCACGAGATGCGCGCGCTCCTAAGCAGTCTGGCGCGCGAGTACCAGTTGTGGTTCATCAGCGGCCGTGAAGCGAACGAGACGGCGCGCGTGGTGGGCGTCGCGGCGGCAGGCTACATCGGCCACCACGGCTTGGAGATGCCGCAGACCAGCGACTCGCAGACGATAACGCCGGAGCCGCCGTTCGGCGCCGACCTCGCCAAGGTCGCCCGCGCGGTCATCCGGGACGTGCCGGAGGTCGCGCCGTTCATCGAACGCAAGCAGCGGGGCGTCGCCTTCCACTATCGCGCGATCGCGTCGCCGGACGTTCCCCGGCGCCTGCGCGAGAGCATAGAGGCCCATCTCGTCCCGGGACTGAGCGTCCTCTCCGGGAAAATGGTACTGGAGGTGATCGGAGCCCTTGAGCGCGACAAAGGTTCGGCGCTGCGTTGGCTCATCGCTTCCCTCCAACCCGGGCGGGTTCTCGCGGCAGGCGACGATCAGACCGACGTCGCGATGTTCCGCGCGCTTGCGCGACGGCGTAATCGGCTACGTGTCGCTGTGCGACAGGGCTTGGAAACGCCGCAGGAGCTCGTGGCGGCAGCCGACGTTGTCGTGGACGGCGTATTAGAGCTCCGCGCGCTGCTCGAGCAGCTTCGCTAAGGGCCGCCTGTTACGACTTTGCAACACTGAGCAAGCGTCACGTTTGCCCGCTCGAAACCCGCGCGGTAGTACTCTGACCACTACATACGAAGGCGGGTGACCGAAGGCGGGTGACGGCATGCTCAGTCCTGTAACGGCCAACGCGTACGAGACGGAAGGCCGTCTTGTTGTCGTGAGCAATCGGGCGCCGATCGAATACTTCAGGAGTGACGCCGGGCGGCTCGACCGCCGCGTCGCCGACGGCGGCCTGGTTACGGCCCTGAACTCGATGGCCTGCGACCGGCCGCTGACCTGGATCGCCGCTGCTCCATCCGACGCGAATCCTCGCACACCGTTGAATAGCGACACCGTGCCACTGGGCGGCGGCCGGCGGCTGCGGTTCGTGACGTCCCCGCCGAAGGAGTACGACCTCTTCTACAACAGCTTCTGCAATCCAATTCTGTGGTTCCTCCAGCACTCGCTGTGGGACCATTTGCCGGCCGGGCGTGCGGCGGTCGATGTGGTGTCGCACGCCTGGCTGGACGGCTACCTGCCCGTCAATCGTGCCTTCGCGAAGGCGATTGTCGATGAGCTCCGGCGGGCCGGCCCCATGAGCTCGGCGATGCTCCACGACTACCATCTTTACTTAGCGCCTCGACTTATCCGAGACCTTGGCTCGGCGGCTTCGCTCCAGCACTTTGTGCACATACCCTGGCCATCGTCGCAGACCTGGCGCCGGTTCCCTCGTGCGATTGTTGGGGGCATCTGCGATGGGCTGCTCGCGAACGATAGCGTCGTGTTCCAGACACCCTGTTCTGCGCGGAACTTTATTGAGACGTGCCTGGATACGCTGAGTGACGCTCGCATCTTGATGGCCGGCGCCGTGGTGACGCATCGTGGCCGGCGCACGCGGGTCTCGGCTAACCCTATTTCGGTCGACCCAGGTGCGCTTCTCGCCCAGGTGCGGTCGGCGGAGGCGCAGTCGCACATCGAGCGCCTGGGTAGGGAGACGGGCGAGCGAACGATCGTGCGAGTCGACCGCTTGGACCCGGCGAAAAACGTCGCGAATGGATTCCGCGCCTTCCACCTGCTTCTGAACCAGCATCCGGAGTGGCTGGGCCGCGTGCGCTTCCTGGCGTTCCTCGTTCCTTCGCGCACAAAGGTACCCGAGTACCACTCCTACGCAGACGAGGTATTCGCGCTTGCTGAAGAGATCAACACTCGCTACGGAACTGGCGAGTGGCGGCCCATTACAGTCTTCTACGAGCAGAACCGTGTACAGGCACTGGCCGGCATGACGCTCTACGACGTCCTTTTGGTGAACTCGCTCGCGGACGGGATGAACCTGGTTGCCAAGGAAGGGCCTGTCGTGAATCAGCGAGACGGCGTGCTCGTGCTCTCCATCAAGGCAGGCAGCTACGCCGAACTCCGAGGCGGCGCCCTACCGATCTGCCCAGAGGACATCGCAGGAACAGCGCAGACGTTGCATCGAGCGCTGACGCTCCCAGCCGCAGAACGGCGCGAGCGAGCCGCGACGTTGCGCCGGACCGTTTTGGGCCACACCCTTCGACACTGGCTGGAAGCGCAGATGCTAGACATGCCGACAGTTGGCAGAAACGGCTGGTTCGCACGCCGGACTGAAGCAATCGGCGCCGTGCCGGCTTAGCGGCCGCTCGGTCGATCAAGACTGCGCCCGCATCACGCGGCTTCAGAGGCCCGACTGCCCCGGAAGAACCCGGCCAGGTCATCATTGCTCATTGGCCGAGCGAAGTAGTAACCCTGACCCAGATGGCAACCCAACGAACGCAGGCTGCTTAGCTGCTCGGCCCGTTCGATGCCCTCCGCTACGATCTGAACATTGAGTGTCTTGCCAAGGTCGATGATAGTTCTTGTCAGTTTCTGCTCCGGCGTCGACTCCGCAACGCTATCTACGAAGGACTTGTCTATCTTCAGGATGTCGAAGGGGAACCGTTGTAGAGAACTTAGCGACGAATACCCCGTGCCAAAATCGTCAATGGCAATGCGTACGCCAAGCGCCTTTAACTGAGTCAGCGCACTCGCGGTCCAGACGGGATCCTGCATCATGGTGCTTTCAGTAATTTCTAGGACCAGCCTGGTCGGGTCCAGGCCGCTTACATCCAAGATGCTCGCAACGTCTGCAACGAATGTGGCCTGCTGCAGTTGCGTCGCAGAGACGTTCACACTGATCAGGGAGCTGGCGTCGACGGAACCCGCGGCATACCACTCATTGGCTCGACGACATGCCTCAAGGAGAACCCACTTGCCTAGAGGCGCAATGACGCCACATTCTTCAGCAAGTGAAATAAACCGCGAAGGCAGTAGGACACTGCGCTTAGGATGCTGCCAGCGCACAAGAGCCTCGAACCCTGCTATTCTCTGCGTACTTACTGACACAATCGGCTGATAGTACACGACGAACTCGTTGCGCTCCAGGGCCTGCTCAAGGTCCCGCAAGAGTTCCAAGCGTTCTACTGTCGCCGTGTGCATCGTCTGCTCGTACACGTCGTAGCGATTTTTGCCGCCCGCCTTCGCAGCGTACATTGCGACATCAGCCGCTCTCACAAGCTCCTCGACATCTCGCCTGGTCTCATTGCTCACGGCGATGCCAATGCTTGCCCGGACAAAGAACTCTCGATCGTCGATGACGAAGGGTGTGCGCAGTTCTGATAGGATCCGCTGCGCTATCGGGACTGCGTCCTCAACGTCGGCATCCTCAAGCAAAAACGTAAACTCGTCGCCGCCGAACCTCGCGACTGTGTCGCCAGGTCGAAGACACTCGCTCAATCGCCCGGCCACTTCGATCAGCAAACGGTCGCCGATACCGTGGCCAAGACTATCGTTCACAGATTTGAAGTTGTCCAGGTCCATAAATAGGACTGCCACGGGCTTGGTCAGACGGGCAGAGCGTAGCAGAGCTACTTCCAATCGGTCGGCGAACCGCGCGCGGTTGGCGAGACCGGTGAGTGAGTCATGAAATGCTTGGTGCTTCAACTGTTCTTCGAGTTCTCTTCGTTCACTAATGTCCCGGAAGCTCCACACTCTACCAGCAACATCCCCCTCAGTCATGAGAGGAAGCGAGTACCGCTCGAATATGCGCCCGTCCTTGAACGAAAGTACGTCCAAGTCCTCGTTGGCCGTCCCGTAGAGTTCTCTCACCTTCCTCAGAAAGGCTTCTGGCGATTCTAGCTGACCGACGACGTAGCTCAGAAGCTGGTCATCGTCACCTTTGGCCAGGAGGTCCTTGGGGATGTGCCACATCTCACTGAAACGGGCATTTGCGTAGGCAACACGGCCTTCTCCGTTTACCACGAGGATCCCGTCCGCAGTTGACTCAATCGT
>JBIOYF010000297.1:0-8512 GCA_044870035.1 Dehalococcoidia bacterium | reverse complement strand
TTCAGCTCGTCGATCGTACCGTAGGCGCGGACCCTGGGGTGGTCCTTCGGCACGCGCCGCCCGCCGAAGAGGCCCGTCTGGCCGCGGTCACCGGTGCCGGTATAGAGCTTCGATTTGCGCGGGCGCTGCGGCATGGCTCAGCGACGGTTGGCGCCGCCGCGCTCGCCTGCCGTATCCCTCAGGTGCATGACGGCTGTATTATACACGGCGATGGCCCGCCAGGGCGGGTGATCGATCGGAGGCGAACGCGTGGACCTCGGGCTCGATGGCAAGGTGGCGCTGGTCGGCGGCGCGAGCCGCGGGATCGGCCGGGCGGTGGCGGCCGGGCTGGCCCGGGAGGGCTGTCGAGTCGCTATCTGCGCTCGCGACGAAGCGCGCCTGAACGCGACGGCGGACGAGATCCGCGCCGCGTCCGGCGTCGACGTACTTGCCGTGCCGTGCGACATGTCGGTCGCGGATGACATCCGACGCTTCGTCGACCGGACGGCGGCGCACTTCGGCCGCATCGACATCGTGGTGAACAACGCGGGCGGGCCGCCGCCGGGCGCGTTCGAGAGCCACGACGACGGCGCGTGGCAGAAGGCGCTCGAGCAGAACTTCTACAGCGTCGTGCGCACCGTCCGCGAAGCGCTGCCGCACCTGCGCGTGGCGGGCGGCGGCCGGATCGTCAACATTACCTCCATCGCGGTGAAGGAGCCGATCCCCGGCCTCATTCTTTCGAACGCGGCGCGGCTGGGCGTCGTCGGACTGGCCAAGACGCTTTCGCGCGAGCTGGGGCCGGACAACATCACCGTGAACAACGTCTGCCCCGGCCTGACGCTGACCGACCGCATGCGCGAGCTCTACGGCGGCCGGGCGCAGGCCACCGGCCGCTCGCTCGAGGAGCTGCTTGCCGACGAGGGACGGCGCATCCCGCTCGGCCGGCTCGCCGAGGCGGAGGACGTCGCCGCACTCGTCGTGTTCCTCGCGTCCGGGCAGGCGCGCCAGATCACCGGCACGACCATCCAGGTCGACGGCGGCTCGACGGCCGCGACGATGTAGCGCTTCGCGAGGCCCTGCTATCCGGCCGCGTTCGTCCGCCCAGGTCATCGAGCTGTCCGTCGTCGTCGCGACGGCGCTCGCTCTCGCAGCGTTGTCGATCGCGGCGGCGGCCGGTGCCGGCGGAGACGGCGGGCTGGCCGGCCTGATCGCGTTCCGCGACGACGGCAATGGCGTGGCGGCGATCGGCCTCGTCGTGATGGCGGCGTTCTTCGCCGGCGTGGCGCTGTCGTTCGGCAGCGTTGCAGCCGGCGGGCGCAACGTCGCGCTTACCGCGGCAGCCGATCTGGTGATCAAGGCGACGCTGCTCGTCGCCGTTGCGTTCATGTTCAGCTTCCCGCACCTCTCGCAGTTCGAAGGCAAGTCGCTCATGCTGCGGGCCGCGTTCTACCCGGTCCTAGCGCTGGCGCCGTACGCGCTGTACCGGCTGCAGGGCGCTGGCGGCCGCTTCCCGACGATGCTCGATCTGTGTCTCAGCACCGCGCTGACGTTCGACATCGTGAGCAACGACCTGCACTGGTACGGCCGCTGGACGCACTGGGATGACTTCGTCCACTTCGCGAACACGTTGCCGCTCATGGTGCTGACCTTGGCGGCACTGCTCCTGATCGAGCGGCGCAGCTCTTTGCGGCTCGCCTTTTGGGGCGCTGCGGTGTTTGCCCTGACGATCTACACGTCGGTCCACGCACTCTGGGAGATGTACGAGTTCTCGATGGACCGCTTCGCCGGCACCGCGCTGCAACCCGGCGGCATGGAGGAGGCGACGCGGAACAACGTGGCCGGATTGGTCGGCGCGCTGGCTGGCATCGCGCTGCTCGCCTGGTGGCAGCGCGGCGGGGCGTTCCGTGAAGCAGTGGTCGATCCGCTGGTCGATTGGATGGCCCGGCTGCGACCGCGACGCGAGGCCGCCCTGTGATACCTCCACATCTGCGACGTGGCTTGGCAGCCAGCGCTCGAACTCGATACAACGAATGTGGCGTGATCGGCGAGAGTAGGTGAGGATGCGACTCGAGTACAAGTGGATCGTCGCGATCGTCTTTGTCTTCGGGATCTTCATGGACCTGCTCGACACGACGATCACCAACGTGGCTGTCCCGACACTGGCGAAAGACTTCGATGTCTCCGCTACGACGATCGAGTGGGTGGTTACCGGGTACCTACTGAGTCTTGCGGTGTTCATCCCCGTCAGCGGCTGGGCCGGCGATCGATTCGGAACGAAGCGGACGTTTCTCTTTGCGCTGACCTTCTTCACGATCAGCTCGTTCTTGTGCGGGACTGCGTGGAACATCGAGTCGCTGATCGGCTTCCGGGTCTTGCAGGGCGTCGGCGGGGGCATGCTCACGCCCGTCGGCACGGCTATGCTTTTTCGCGCGTTCCCGCCCGCGGAGCGCGCGCAAGCCGGTGCGTTGATGACGATCCCGATCGTCGTAGCGCCGGCCAGCGGGCCCGTCCTGGGCGGATACCTGGTGGAGTTCCACTCCTGGCAGTGGATCTTCTGGATAAACGTGCCGGTCGGACTGCTGGGCTTGCTCATCGCGGCGATCTACCTGCGCGAGGAGAAGCAGGAGGAGCCCGGCCGCTTCGATTTTCCCGGCTTCGTCCTCTCCGGCGCCGGCCTGGCGTCGTTGCTGTACGCGCTGGCCGAAGCCGGCTCGCGCGGCTTCGAGGACGCGCGCGTGCTGTCGTTCGGTGTCGCGGGCATCGCCTTGCTGCTCGCCTTCGCCGCGGTTGAGCTCCGCACGCCGGAGCCGATGATCGACGTGCGGCTGCTGGGCAACAAGCTTTTCCGGGCGATGAACACGGTGCAGCTGCTGGGCTACGGCGGCATGATGGGCGCGCTGTTCCTGCTGCCGCTCCTCCTCCAGGCGGAGATGGGGTTGAGCCCATTTCAGTCCGGCCTGACGACGTTCCCTCAGGCGATCGGCGTGGTGCTGATGGCGCAGGTGACAGGGAGGCTCTACGGCCACGTCGGGCCGCGCCGTCTCCTGATGGCCGGGCTGGTCGTCGTCATGCTCAGCACGCTCTGCTTCCTCGCGTTCGACCTGCAGACGAGCCAGTGGTGGATCCGCGGGACCATGCTCATCCGCGGCTTCGGCTTCGCGCTGATGCTCGTGCCGCTCCAGACCGCCACCTACGCGACCATCCGCCCGCAGGACACCGGCCGCGCGAGCGCGATCTACAACGCTAACCGGCAGATCGCCGCCAGCTTTGGCGTCGCGCTGCTCGCCACCGTGCTGAGCAACCGGCTCGCGCACCACGGCGCCGAGCTCGGCAACCCGGCGACGGCCCACGGAGCGCTGCTGGCCTTCCACGAGGCGTTTTTCGCCGCTGCCGCGCTTGCCGTGCTGGGGATGGTACTCGCAGCGGTGCTCGTCGACGACAAGGAGGCGGCCGGGACGATGCGTCAACCGCGGCCCGAGCCGGTGGCCGCGGCGGCAGACTGAGCCTGCTTGACAGCGCCGCCGTCGTCGTGCTAGCATCGCGTCTACATTCGGAGGACGACGTGAAAGCCAGAATGACCGGCCACGTACGCCACGATCAGCGCCGATCGAATATCGGCGTCGCGTTCTGCACGCGCGCACCGTCCAGCGGCGGGCCCGTCGTTTCCGAACCGTAGTAGCAAGCAGGATCTGGAAACCCCGGCCCGTCGCAGAAGCGACGGGCCTTTCATTATGTGAGCGTCGCAGAAGCGGCGGGCTCTTTTTGTTATTCGAAGGAGGCTTCGATGCTCGAAGGACAGCTGGTCCGGCTCCGGGCGCCGGAGGTCACCGATGCAGAGCGCTGCTACCGCTGGTTCAACGACCAGGAGGTGATCGGCAATCTGATCGCCGTGCGCTACTCGATCTCCAGGTCGAACGAAGAGCGCTTCCTGAGCGAGCAGGCTCCGATGAGCTTTTCGAACGGCGTGTTCTTCGCGATCGAAACGAAGGACGGGCGACATATCGGCACGACCAGTTTGTACGACGTCCGCCCCGAAGACCGCAAGGCCGGTCTGGCGATCACGATCGGCGAGAAGGCGTGCTGGTCGCAGGGCTACGGCAGGGACGCGGTGATCACGCTGCTCCGCTTCGGCTTCCAGGAGATGAACCTCAACCGCGTCTGGCTCACCACGGTGGAGTACAACCAGCGCGCGATCGCCTGCTATCGGAAGTGCGGCTTCCAGGAGGAGGCGCGTCTGCGACAGGATGTCTACCGGCATGGCCGCTACTGGGATTTCGTCCAGATGGGCATCCTGCGCCACGAGTTCGACGAACAACAGGAGGGAGGGCAGCATGCTTGAGGGCAAACTCGTCAATCTGCGCGCGCTGGAGCCGTCCGATCTCGACCGCGAGTTCCAGTGGGTAAACGACACCGACGTGACGCGCTACGTCAGCATGCGCTACCCGGTCTCGAAGGCTGAGGAGGAGCGCTGGCTCAACAATCGGCCCGCGAACGACTTCGGGAACACCGTGCTCGCAATTGAGACGAAGGACGGCGTCCACATCGGCAACATCGGTCTGCACGAAGGCCAGGCCGAGAACCGCAAGGCGACCCTCGGCATCATGATCGGCGACAAGGACTACTGGTCGAACGGTTACGGCAGCGACGCGATCGTCACGCTGCTGCGCTTCGCCTTTCACGAGCAAAACATGAACCGCGTCTGGCTGCACGTCTACGAGTTCAACGAGCGCGCGATCGCCTGCTACAAGAAGTGCGGCTTCGTGATAGAAGGCACGCTGCGAGAAAACTCGTACCGAGATGGCCGCTACGTCGACACGATCACGATGGGTATTCTGCGTTCCGAGTTCGAGGCGCTGCATGGAGCGCCGCAGCCATGAGCAAGTTCTACGATCCAATCGCCTACGATGCTACCGCTCAGGGCATCCCGGGTGACGTCGATTTCTTCCTCGAGCTCGCGAAGGAGGCGCACGCGGCCGGCCGGCCCGTGCTCGAGCTCGCCTGCGGCACGGGCCGCGTCTCCATCCCGATCGCGCGCGAGGGCGTGCGCGTCGTCGGGCTGGACGCGAACACGGAGATGCTCGCGCGCGCCCGCGAGAAGAGCGCCGGTCTGCACAACGTCTGCTGGGTCGAGGGCGACATGCGCCACTTCAGCCTGCCCGATCGCTTCGGCCTGGTCTTCATCCCGTTCCGCTCGTTCCAGCACCTGCTCACGGTCGACGATCAGCTTTCGTGCCTGGCCTGCATCCGAGAGCAACTCGCGCCGGGCGGTCGCGTGGCGATCAACATCTTCAACCCGGACATCGTCGCGATCGCGCAGTGGATGACGTCGAGGGCGGGCACGGCCCAGCGTCACGCACGGCAGTCGAGTGGCCGCGTTCGCTGGGAGACGCGTTCGTATCGAACGGCGAGCCAGGAAGTCGACACGACGTTCATCGACGAAACGCTGTCCGACGAGGGGGCGGTCCTCTCGCGCGTGTACCGCGATCTCAAGCTGCGCTATACCTTCCGATACGAGAT
This sequence comes from Dehalococcoidia bacterium, assembly GCA_044870035.1. Taxonomy (GTDB): domain Bacteria; phylum Chloroflexota; class Dehalococcoidia; order DSTF01; family RBG-16-68-14; genus JBBDXS01. The sequence continues at coordinate 3,016 of JBIOYF010000297.1, read as the reverse complement.
GGAGCATCTGCTCCTGCGCTCAGGCTTCGACATCGAGGCGCTCTTCGGCGATTTCTTTGGCAGCGCGTTCGAGGACCTCAGTCCGGAGCAGGTCTGGGTGGCCCGGAAGCCCGGTTAGTTAGGGCGCGGCGCGCGCGTGCGCCGGACCCACTGTTCGCGCTCCCGCGTATCGCGGTCGAAGAGCAGGCGGTTGAAGAAGATCTCGCCGCCGCGCGGCCCGAAGAGCGCCGTCGCGTCGTTGCCCAGGGCGCGCTTCAGCATGATCAGCGTGGCAACACCGGCCAGCCCCGCGACGATCTCGGGCCGCTGATTCGCGATGAGCGCCCAGAGAGGCGTCGACATCAGGCCGAGCGCGACGAACTGCGGGACGCCGCGCAGCAGGACGCCGGCCAGCGCAATCGCAACGAACGCGCCGAGCGACGGCCACGATAGCACGAGCATGAACCCGATCGCGAAGCCGACGCCGCGGCCGCCGTCCAGTCCCAGGAACGGGCACCAGTTATGCGCGCCCAGCGCCGCGATGCCGGCCAGCACCTGCACGTCGTGGCCCTGGCCGGTCGCTTTGGCGATCAGGATGCCGGCTGCCGCCTGGCCGATCTCGATCAGGCCGACCGGGATCGTCGCTGGCTTCGAGACGTTCTGCCAGATGTTCGAAGGCCCCAGGTTGCCACTGCCGTAATCCCGGATGTCGATGCCGCGCAGCAGGCGGCCGGCCAGGTACGCTACCGGGACGGCGCCGATCAGGTAGCTGACGAAGACGGTCAGCGCGCCCTCGAACATCAGATCCCCGTTCGGTCAGAGATCACGCGTGCTGCTTCGCCGCCACGTACGGCACGGCCGACGCGATAAGCTGCGCCGTCTCGTCGGCCGTGAGTCGCGCGGTGTTCAGGACCACGTGGTAGAGCGCCGGGTTATCGACGTCGACCTTGAAGAACTTGTGGTGGAAGGCCGAGCGTCCTTTCGCGCTGTCCTGTACGCGCTTCGCTGCGTCTTCCTTGGAGATGCCGTCGCGCGACATCATCGCCTCGACCCGCTGGTCATGCGGCGCGACGAGCAGGACGTGCACCGCGGCGGGCCAGTCCTTCAAGATCACCTGGCTGCCCCGTCCGATGATGACGACGTCGTCGTGCGCGGCGAGGTCGCGCACCAGGCCGATCAGCGCGCCGATGTAGCGTTCGTCCGAGAGGTCCTGCTCTTCCTCGCTCGCGGCCGCCTCCGCGTACGAGCGCCCGAGCACAACATCGAGGCTGCCCGGCCCGAGCATGGGATCGCCGACGCCGGCGGCCGCCGATCGCTCGAGGAAGCGACGCAGCAGTCCGCCCAGCCGCTCGCCCAGCGTGGAGGTCCGTTCGTCCAGCGCGACCACGGACTCCATCGACACGCCCAGCGTGCGCGCGGCCTGCAGGAGGATCTCCTGGTCGACGTAGTCGATCTTGAGACGCTGAGCGGCGAGCCTTCCGATCTCGTGGGCGCCGGTGCCGGGTTGGCCGGAAATCGTGACCACTGGCATGGTGCGCCTCCTCTCCTCGCGTTACAGGCGCGGAGGTAGCGTTGGTAGCCTCATTGTACGTCCGGAGCGGTGAGGGTAGCTAAGGCGATTCTCGCTTCAGTCTCTCGACGAACTTCGGTATCGGGATGGCCGGCATCGTCATGATCTGCACCGTCCCGCGCGCCCCCAGCTCGATCGAGATGCGCGCCACCGCCTCGTTGTCGAGCGCCTCGACGATCGAGATGAAGTCGTACGGCCCGAGGACGGCGTACTGGTCCACGACCTTGGCGCCCATCGCCTCGATCTCCTTGTTCACCGCCTCGATGCGCTCGGGCCGCGCCCGGATCGTCTTACGGCCGTCGTCGGTTAGAGTGCTGAGGAAAATATAGGTCGCCACGCAGCGCCTCCTTGCTAAGATGCCCTATTCTAGCACCGAGCCGGTGCTAATCGTCCTGCCAGCGCTCGGGGTCCTCGTCGAACACCAGCGGCTCCGGCACGCGCGCTCCGCAGATGCAGGGGAACGGCCCTATGCGCACCCACATAGGGAAGTTGCCCTCGAAGACCCGGCCGCATGTCGAGCAGTTGGCGCGAAAGAGCTTCACGTGCGGGGGGTTCTGCTTTCGCGGGCGTTTGGGCCGTGCCGGTTCCAAGCGTTAGGCCACGTATAGGTAGTAGCGGTCGTCTCGCTCGGCAACCAGGATATGCTTGCCCAGCGCGAGCTGCTCCGAGACGGCCTCCGGCATGATCGCCGAATGGCCCTGGATGGGGAAGCTGCGGACGTACTCGTACTCCTGGTCGCCCAGTGCGAGCCGCGTCCTCATCGCCGGCTCTTCGTTCAGGTCGACGTAGGGCAGCTCGGCGTCGGCGAGCTCAAGCGTGCCGACCGCGGCCCGGTCGATTTCGATCGGCGTGGCTTCTTCGGTCACCATCGCCCTGCATTCCAGCGCACCGGGGACGTAGTGTCAACCGGCTATTCGAAGGGGGCTACCACCAGATTGTATCGTCTAGGTCCTCGTCGCCGCCCTCGTAGACGGCGGTCCAGAGGTTCGTCGCCAGGTACTTCCAGCCGCTGTCGGCGAAGATGAGCACCATGTTGGCCCGTTCGAGGCGGCCGGCGTACTTCAGCGCGGCGTGTAGCACGGCGCCGGACGAGACCCCGGCGAAGATCGCCTCGCGCTGCATCAGCTCCGCCGCCGCGCGAAACGCCTGCGCACTCCTGACCAGGATCTTGCCATCCAGCAGGCTGAGATCGAGGATCGGCGGGATAAAGCCGTCGGCCAGACTCTTCAACCCCTGGAGCTGGTTGCCCGGATGCGGCTCTACGGCGATGAGCTTCGTACTCGGGTTCGCTTCCTTCAGCCGCCGCCCGGCGCCCATCAGCGTCCCGCCCGTCCCGACGCCGGCCACCAGCACATCGACCTGAGGCAGCTCTTCGAGGATCTCGGGGCCCGTCGTTTCGTAGTGGGCGCGCACGTTGTTTGGGTTGCCGAACTGGTCGACGAAGAACCAGCCCACATCTTCAGCGCG
>JBIOYF010000296.1:0-2266 GCA_044870035.1 Dehalococcoidia bacterium | reverse complement strand
ATCAACGACGACAAGATCATCGCGGCGATGCGCGGCGGGAACGCCCCGGACGTGGTCAGCTCATTTACGTCGTCGAACGTCGGGAACTTCTGCGCCTCCGGCGCCTGGATCGATCTCGCCCCGTATCTCAAGCGGGCGAAGATCCCGTTGAGCACGTTCACGCCGGCGACGCTCTACTACACGCAGTACAAGGGCAAGCGTTGCGCGCTGCCCGTGCTGGCGGACACGTTCGGGCTCTACTACAACAAGACGATGTTCACGGAGGCCGGCCTGACGGCGCCGCCGAAGACCTTCCAGCAGCTCACCCAGTACGCGAAGAAGCTGACGAAGAAGAACCCCGACGGCTCGATCAAGGTCGCCGGCTATAACCCGTTCTTCGGCTTCTACCAGAACAGCGCTGCGAACTACGCCCCGCTCTGGGGCGCGAAGTGGACGAACGGGCAGGGCGCTTCGACGCTCGCAACGAGCCCGGGCTGGTCGAAGCTCCTGCGCTGGCAGAAGAGCCTCGTTGGCTGGTACGGCTACAAGAACCTCGTCAAGTACAACGCGGGCGCGGGCGACGAGTTCGCCGCCTCGCATCCCTTCGAGACCGGCAAGATGGCGATGATGATGGACGGCGAGTGGCGCGTCGCCTTCGTCGAGGCCGAGCATCCCGAGCTCGACTACGCGACCGCACCGATGCCGGTGGACTCCGCGCATCCGGAGCTCTACGGTGCGGGCTACGTCAACGGCACCATCATCGGGATCCCGAAGAACGGCAAGCACCGCGAGCAGGCCTGGCAGCTCTTGCGCTACCTGACCACGAACACGCACGCGCTTGCGGTCCTCTCGAACGGGCTCCGGAACGTCCCCTCGACGCGCGCCTCGCTGAAGTCGAAGGAACTCAAGCCCGATCCGCGCTTCGACACGTTCCTGAAGATCTTCGCCCACCCGAAGTCCTCCACGACGCCCATCACGGCCGTCGGGAGCGCCTACCAGGACCTGTTCACGAGCTGGCTGGCGAAGTACCAGGCCGGCCGTGTCGGGAACATGCAGTCCGGTCTCCGCACGCTCGATAAGCAGATCGACAAGCAGCTCAAGCAGGCCGGCGGCGGAGTGCCGTGACGGTGACGCGGGCAGCCGCGGCGTCAGCCCAGGACGCCGCGGCTCTGCCGGCGATCGTCGTCGACCGCCGGCGGGCGAGGCGGCGCGCGGCCTGGCGGCGCCGCCGCCTCGTGCTCGCCCTGATGAGCCCGTGGCTTGTCGGCTTCTCCGTGTTCTTCGGCTACCCGCTCGTGATGAGCGCGTACCTCTCGTTCACGCACTACGACCTGATCACGTCACCCAGGTGGGTCGGGCTCGCGAACTACAAGTATCTGCTGCGCGACGACCCGCAGCTCTGGGGCGCGGTGCGCAACACGCTCTGGCTCGTCGCGTTCATGGTCCCGGCGCAGGTCCTGTTCGGCTTCGGGGTCGCGTTTATGCTGGCGCGTGCACGCGCGGGCGTCGGGTTCTTCCGCACGGTGTTCTACCTGCCGGCGTTGATCCCACCCGTCGCGGCCACGCTCGGCTTCGTCTACATCCTCAACCCGGCCACCGGGCCGGTGAACACGATCCTCGACAAGCTGGGGATCGCCGGGCCGTTGTGGTTCCAGTCGCCGCAGTGGTCGAAGCCGTCGCTGACGCTGCTCGGGATGTGGGGCGTCGGGAACGTGATGATCATCTTTCTGGCGGCGGTCCTCGACGTTCCGAAGCACCTGTACGAGTCGGCGCAGCTGGACGGCGCGGGGCCGCTCCAGCGTCTGCGCTGGGTCACGCTCCCGTCGATCAGCCCGGTGATCCTCTTTGCGGTGATCATCGGCGTGATCCAGGCGCTGCAGTACTTCACGCAGGCGTACGTCGCGTGGAACATCGCCGGCGGTCAGGCTTCGCAGGCGGGCTCGGTCTCGACGGTCGAGCTCGGCTATCCGGAAGGCTCGACGCTCATGTATCCGATCCTGCTCTACCAGAACGGCTTCCGGTACTTCAACATGGGCTACGCGTCCGCGATGGCGATGTTGCTGCTCGGCGTGGCCTTCGCGGTGACGCTGATCATCCTGCGGAACTCGCGGCGCTGGGTGCACTACACAGGGGCGCCACGGTGAGCTCGGCGAGCGTCTCGGTGCCGCTCGCGCGGCGCAAGCCGCCGGCCTCCGTGCGGCGCCGCCGCTTCCTGCTCGCGGTGGCGAACCATTCGCTGTTGATCGCGGCCGCGATCGCGTTCCTCGCGCCGGTTGTCTTCATCACT
>JBIOYF010000295.1:0-3089 GCA_044870035.1 Dehalococcoidia bacterium | reverse complement strand
TCACCGCGCGCGACGCGGTGGAGGACCGTGTCCGCGGCCTGGACAGCGGCGCCGACGACTACCTCGTCAAGCCGTTCGCCTTCGCCGAGCTGCTCGCGCGGGTCCGCGCCCTGGCGCGCCGCGAGCCTGCTCCCACGGGTACCGTCCTCAGCGTGGGCAATCTCACGCTCGATACCAACACCCGCGAGGTGTCTCGCGGCGGCAGGCGCATCGAGCTCACCACCAAGGAGTACGCGCTCCTGGAGTTCCTCATGCGCCACGCCAACCAGGTGCTCACCCGCACGATGATCGCTGAGCGTGTCTGGAACTATGACTTCGATAACACCACGAACGTCATCGACGTCCACATCCGCAACCTGCGGCGCAAGATCGATGACCCCGCCCTCGAAAAGCTGATCCAGACCATTCGCGGCGCGGGCTACCGCATCTCCGCCCGCCAGCCGGTGTAGCCGTGCCGGCGATCCGCTCCATCCGCCTGCGTCTCACGCTCTGGTACGTCCTGCTGCTCGCGATCGCGCTCGCTGCATTCGGCGCGGGCATCTACCTCACCCTGCGCCACAATATCAACGACGGGCTGGACGAATCCGTCCGCAATCGGGCCAACCTCCTCGCCGATGTCGTGCGCTACGACAACGGCCGGCCCACGCTGGACGGCGTCGTATCGTCCAACGATCCCAATGCCGGCGAGACCTTCGTTCGCGTGTTCGACAGCTCAGGCCGGCTCACCTTCGACAACTCCGCCACGGCGGGCACGGTCGCAATCGACCGGCCTTCGCTCGACAGGGCGCTCGCGGGAGCGTCCGGCAACCGCAACGCCGGCGTCGGGGACGAGGACTTCCGCGTGCACACGCAGCCGCTGGAGCAAGACGGCCGGATCAGCGGCGTGCTCGAGGTGGGCGAGTCTCGAGGTGACATCGCGGATACGCTGCGAACGCTGCTGCTCATCCTGGCCATCGCCTATCCCGCAACGCTCGCCGTGGCGAGCTTCGGCGGCATCTTCCTCGCCGGCAGGGCGCTCTCGCCAATCGACCGCGTGACCCAGCAGGCCCGCCGCATCTCCGCCGAAGACCTCAGCGAACGGCTGGACCTGCAGCTTCCCGACGACGAGGTCGGCCGCCTCGCTCGCACGTTCGACGAGATGATCGCGCGTTTGGACGAAGCCTTCCGCCGCCAGCGCCAGTTCACCGCCGACGCCTCGCATGAGCTCCGCACGCCGCTCACCGCCATGAAGGGACAGATCGAGGTCGCGCTCAGCAGGCAGAGAGATGCGGCCGCGTACCAGCAGGTGCTGCAGGCGGTCAACGAAGACGTCGAGCGCATGATCCGCCTCGTCGGGAGTCTCCTTACGCTCGCGCGCGCCGACGCCGGTCAGCTGCCGCTGGCCAGCGAATCGATCGACGTAGGCGACCTCGTCCGGGCCGCCGTGGAGCAGGTGCGCCCGCTCGCCGAAGAGCGCGGCGTAGCGCTCACCAGCGAGCCCGGCCCGGCTGTTGCCGTCCGCGCTGACGAAGATCTTCTGCTCCAGCTACTGCTCAACCTGCTCGATAACGCCATCAAGTACACGAAGGCCGGCGGCGCGGCAACCGCCGGCTGGCGTTCAGCCGGCCAACAGATCGAGCTCCGGGTGCGCGATACGGGCGCCGGCATCGCGGCCGAAGACCTGCCGCACGTCTTCGACCGCTTCTACCGCGTCGACAAGGCGCGCAGCCGCGCCGAGGGCGGGGCCGGCCTGGGACTGGCGATCAGCCGCTGGATTGCGGAAGCCCACGGCGGCTCCATCTCCGTCGAGAGCGCGCCGGGCGCAGGAACGACGTTCACCGTCCGGTTGCCCGCCGGCAGGTAGACGCCGCTCCTCATCGGTCAAAACTTCATTGTGCCTTCACCCTGCCTTCATGCCGCTGCCCTAGACTGGGCTACGAACGGAAAACAACATTCGGAAAGGAGCGTTCATGAACATCGGAAAACGATTCTACTGGGCAGTGGCCCTCATCGCGGTGCTGGCTCTGGCCGGCGCAGCGGTTACCTTCACGTCGCGCCTCACGTCGGCTGGAGGCTCGACTCCTCCGGCGGACGCCTGCGCACAGCAGGACGAGGCGGACGACGCAGCCGAAGCCGCCGGGGGAACCGACAGCGACGCCATCGAGGACGAATGCGGGCCCCAGGACGAGGCCGATGACGCCAACGAGGCGGGTAACGACACGGTCGTCCCGTGCTCCGACCCGACCGGCGCCGACGATGACGCCGCGGAAGCCAACGGTGCGCCCGACACGGATAACATCGAAGAGCAGTGCGGGCCGCAGGATGAGGCCGACGACGGCGAAGCGCAGGTCCCGAGCGGGAAGCTGGACGACGGCAACGATCTGCTGCCGCAGGCCGGCATCACCATCGACGCGGCGATCGCCGCCGCGCAGTCCGCGGCCAGCGGCAGCATCGGCGAAGTCGACCTCGAGCACTGGAACGGCACGCTCGTCTTCAACGTGGATGTCGGCGACAAAGACGTGAAGGTCGACGCCAGCAACGGCACGGTCCTGTCGGCGGACAAGGACGACTAGAGCCGCCAGCCAAGAACACCGAAAGGGGCCGGTCCGCCGGCCCCTTTGTTCATGTCCTGTCCCTCGCTACCTCGTCAAGCGCAACTATGGAAGTAGACGCTGGATACGGCAAGCGCGTCCGCGCCGTCGATCCGGCCGTCCGGCGGGCCCAGGTCCCACGCGAGCGGCCCGACGAACGTTCTGTCGTACCTCTCGTCGTACCCCGGTTGGCCCGTCTCCAGGCCGGAGCGGGATAGCACGGCGAGCATGTCATCGACCCGGATGACGCGGTCGCCCGTCACGTCGAAGAAGTCCCAGCGGTTGTTGGGATCGCGCCGGCCGCCCAACAGCTCGTTCGGGCCTAGCTCCCGCTCGTCGCTGCAGCCGTCTCCATCCGAGTCCTTCTCCTCGACGCCGCCCGGCTGTACCGTTCCGCACGTTATCGTGACCGCGTCGGCCACGTTCTTGCCGTTCTTCGGGTCGGCGGCCAGGAAGATGCGGTTGCCGTAGATCGAAGGCCGGTCGTAGAAGCTCACGTACGCGCCGCCCCCGCCGATA
>JBIOYF010000294.1:0-2029 GCA_044870035.1 Dehalococcoidia bacterium | reverse complement strand
TTGCCTCCTGCGTAGAGGCAAGCGCCGTCTCCGGCGCGAGCGCCATCGCCTCGTAGAGATACTGGACTGCCCGAGACGTGGCTCCTCCGGGCCGGTAGAACAAATCGGCCGCGACGGCGCGGCGCTCGTCGCTGCGTAGACCGGGATTCGCGAGGCCCGCGTCCGCGGCGGCGAGCGCCTCCGCCACGGTGTCTACCGACTCCGAGACCCTCGCGAGCAGCGTCGCGTAATCGGGATGCACTTTGGCGGCCGTCAGCAACTCGGGCCGATGAATTCGCACGATCGGTCGATCGCGCAGCAGGAACTCGAACCCGGCGGAGCTGTGATCGGTGATCAGGAGGTCAGCGGCGACGAGGTACGGTGAGATATCGCGCTTCGGCGCGATCACGCCCGGCCCGCCGCCCAGAACGGCGTGCAGCGTTCCGGCCCAGTCGACGCCGCCGGAATAGCGTTCGCGCAAGTCGAGCGATCGGTCGTGCAGCTTGACAATCACGTTGATCGGGCGATCCAGCAGACCGCGGACGAGATCGACTCCCAGGGCATTGAGCGACGACGCCGGCGACCACGTCGGCGCGTACAGCACGGTCGGACGTGAGGGGTCAAGCGCGAGCGATTCGAGGACCGCGTCGCGCTGAATCGAGCCATCGACAAGGCAATCGGTCTTCGGCATGCCGACGAGACGGATCGCGGAGCTGTCCGGATCGATCGCGCCGCTCGCAATGAAGTTGCGAAGGCGCCGCTGGTTGACGAAGAACAGACGGTCCCACTCGCGCATGGAGCGGTCCGGTGCATCGAACCCGTATTTCCCGGCGACGCCGTGAAAGACCTGGATGCGGCAGGTGCCTCGCGGAAGAGAGGCCCACATGAAGTCGGACGCGATGTACGCGTCGAATTTCATGAGCGCCGCGCGCCGCGGATGTACGAGCCGGACGCCCGGTGCATCCTGATAGATCTCGGCCACGCGATCCGGTTCCTCGCTCGCAGTGAACCAGAACTCCAGGCGGGGATCGCTCCGCATCGCGCGATAGACCGGCGCGACCATCGTGAAGTTCACCGGCGTTCGCGCATCGACAAGCACACGATGATGACCATGGCGCCGTGCGAACCTCGTGTCGAGCGCGCGCGCGACCGCAACCCCGCGGCGAAGGATCCAGGCACTCATGCCTGTGCCGCCTCGAGGCGTGGTTGCGCCAGGCGCGGCACTGGCCTGCCCGCTGGGGACACGCGATCAATGAGGACACGGTACGGAGCCGCGGCGAGTGCGAGCAGATAATAGAAAGTCCAGTTGTACGCGACGGATGCGAACAGCGCGCAGATCAGCCAGCCGGCCAGCGAGGCCGCCATCGCGGCAGAATGCGCGTCGAGCAACTCGAGATCCTCGGGCTTCAGGTCCGTGACTGGCGCCACGCTCGCCTTGCGGTTTCCACGCGCAGTTTTGGACCCGTGCCGGATCCGTCGGAGCAGGCGGCGTGTGCCCACCACCGACAGTCCCGCGCGCGCAATCAGGAAGACGAACAGCGCCAGTCCTCCGATCCCGAGCTCTGAGCCAACCTGCAGGAACACGTCGTGGGCCTCACGCCAGGGTTCGACCCGTCCCTGCGGGTTCCAGTTCTTGAACTGTCCTGCACCGACACCCGTCAGCGGGTTCTCGAGGACCGCCTGGGTCGACTCGCGTAACAGGCTTTTGCGTGCCTCACGCGAGCCAGTCTCATCCTTGCTCGCGTCGGTGATGCTGGCGATTCGTTCCCAGTAACTGGCGGGTGCGAGGGGCATCGCGAGCGCCAGCAGGAGCGCCGTTCCGAAGACAAGCCCGGGACGCGTGCGGATCGCGAATGACACCAGCACGATCATCATCGCGGCGAGTCCCAGCGCTCCGCTTCGCGAGTGGGTGGCGACGATCGAGCCGAGCATGAACAGCGCCGCCAACAACCCGAACAGGCGCCGCCCCGTCGGGCCGGGGCGCATGGCGATGAACAACGCGAGCGGCAACACCGAGATCATGTTCATGGCGAGATCGTTCGGATTGCCG
>JBIOYF010000293.1:0-5443 GCA_044870035.1 Dehalococcoidia bacterium | reverse complement strand
ACCTGGACCTGATCATCGTGGCGACCTGCACGCCCGACGGCATGCTGCCCGCGGCGGCTTCGCGCGTCCAGGAGGCGCTGGGAGCGCGCCGGGCGGCCGCGTTCGATATCAACGCGACCTGCGTCGGTTTCCTCACCGCCCTCGCGACGGCCTCGCAGTTCATCCAGACCGGCACGTACCGTCGAGCGCTGGTGATCGGCAGCGAGGTGCTCTCGCGCATCATCGACTGGACCGACCGCGGCACCTGCGTCCTCTTCGGAGACGGCGCCGGCGCGGTCGTGCTGGAGGCGTCCGAGCGAGGCGGCCCGCTCTCGTTCGTGCTCCACAGCGACGGCAGCGCCGCGCAGGCCCTCTACGCGCGCGGCCCGTGCGCCCGGCCGACCGATGCCGACCCCGGCCGCTACTTCGTCGAGATGGACGGCAAGCACATCTTCAAGTTCGCGGTGCAAGCGATGGAGGAGGCCACGCGCGAGGCGGTTGCCGCCGCAGGCCTTACGGTGAACGATATCGACCTGCTGGTGCCGCATCAGGCGAACCTGCGCATCATCAACGCCACGGCGAAGGCGCTCGGCCTGGCTCCCGAGCGCGCCATGGTGAATGTCGACCGCTATGGGAACACCTCCTCGGCCTCTATCCCGATGGCGCTACGCGAGGCGTTCGATGAAGGCCGCCTGCACGACGGCGACCGGATCGTCCTCGTGGCGTTCGGCGGTGGCCTCGTCTGGGGCGCGATGGTGCTCGAGTGGGCGCCCGTCGGGCCGGTCCGCGTCGCGGAGGCCGCGCACGCCGCCACCGGCGGCAGCTAGCAGGTGCCGATCGAGCTCCCCCAGGGGCCCTGCATCTTCTGCGAACGCATCGCCGGAACGCATCCCGAGCGCTGGGCGCTAATCGACGAAGACGAGTTTGCAGTCGCGGTGATCAACCCGCGCCAGTATGAAGAGGGCCAGGCGATGGTCCTGCCCAAACGCCACGCGCCGACGGTCCTCGATCTCACCAGCGACGAAGCTTCGGCACTCATGCTCGCCGTCCGCCGCGTCGCGCGAGCGATGGTCGCCGCATTCGATCCGGACGGAATCACGCTGTTCCAGAATAACGGCGTCGCCAGCTACCAGCAGGTCCCGCACGTGCACATGCACGTCGTGCCGCGCCGCTACGGCGGGGGCTGGGGCGAGGGCCCGCCGCATCTGGCCGCCCTGACGCGCGCCGACCAGGAGGAGCGCTTCCGCAAAGGTGCGATCCCCGTGGAACGGCTTGATGCGCTGGCTGAGCGAGTGCGTAGCAAGCTCGGTAGCGCATAGGTCCTCGACCCCGTAGGCTATCTCAGGAGGTTCGATATGGAGATCACCTGGCTCGGCCACTCATGCTTCCGCCTGCGCGGCAAGGACGCGACGATTGTCATGGACCCAGCCGGCAAGGAGACCGGCTACACCATCAGCCGCCCTACCGCCGATATCGTCACCGTCAGCCACGATCACCCCGGCCATAACAACGTCTCGGGCGTGGCCGGAACCCCGCGCGTGCTCCAAGGGCCGGGCGAGTTCGAGGTCGCCGGCGTGCTCGTCATGGGCATCCGCACCTACCACGACGGCGATAAGGGCAAGAAGCTGGGCAAGAACACCGCCTACGTCGTCGAGCTGGACGACGTGCGCGTCTGCCATCTGGGCGACATCGGCCACGTCCCGACGCCGGAGCAGGTCGAAGAGCTGAGCGGCGTCGACGTGCTGCTCACGCCGGTCGGCGGCAACAACACCATCGGCGCAGCGGCGGCCGCGGAGACGATCAGCCTGCTGGAGCCGAAGCTCGTCATCCCGATGCACTACCAGACGCCCGCCTCGAAGCAGGAGCTGGAGCCGCTCGAGCGCTTCCTCAAGGAGATGGGCGCCAAAGCCGCCAACGACGAGCGCCAGCCGAAGCTCGCGGTTACCAAGAGCACCCTGCCCGGCGAAACCAAGGTCCAGGTGCTCGACTACAAAGGCGCGGTGTAGGGGCGCATCTTGATGCGCCCTCGACGCCGCAGGCGTCGGCCGTAGGCGCGCGGACAAAGAGTAGCCCTGGTACGAAACAACAGAAGGCCGGGCATGAGCCCGGCCTTCGTGCTGTCTCATGGCCGATATCGCTACGGCAGCGGCTTGTCCTGGAAGTAGTGCGTAACGACCGCGAGGATGTCGTCGATGCGCACCAGGCCGTCGGGCAGCCCGCCGACGCCTGTGATGTCCCACGGATGCCACGGCCGGGTGTTAGGCGTATTGATGAACGTCACGCTACACCTGGTCACCGTGGCATCGCACGTCTGCTTTCCAGGTGGTGCGGCGTGCTGCGGCGCAGCCTGCGTTTCCACGACGCGATAGTTGGCGGATGCCACAGTGACGGTGATCGCTCCTTGCGCGGAGTCTTCATCATCGCAAACGCCGTCGGGCACACAGGCAGAGTCCGATTCAGGAAATCCAACCTGGAAATCATTGTCGCAGATTCCGAAGAGCGGCGTTTGCGCCGCATCATGCACCTCAAAGCACGTCTTTGGTAGTGCAACTTGGCTGACGCTAGTGATGTCAATGCTGCTGGAGCAATTGGCGTCGTTGCAGTAGAGCAGCTTCAGGTCGCCGTTAGTAAGGTCGAAGTAGCTAACCACCGGGCTACCCATGGCATCAAGAACCAGCGAGGTGTATTGACCGACATCGCCGCCAGTGTCTGGCGCGGTGATACTCTCGTCTAGATTACCCGCGCAGTTGGCGTCGTTGCAGTGCATCACCTTCAGGTCGCCGTTGGTGGCATCGTAATAGCTGACCACCGGGTTGCCCGCCGCGTCCAGCGCAATCGAAGTTTCGCCACCGACGTTGCCGACTATGTCAGGCTGGTTGATGCTGTCGCTCCCGGGCGCACAGTTTGCGTCGTTGCAGTGCAGGACTCTTAAGCCATCGCAGATGGACAAAAGGAGAACACAGTAGCTGACCACCGGGTTGCCCACGCCGTCTAGCGACAACGACGTAAACTTTCCAACATTGCCAAGGGTGTCCGGCGAGGTGATGCTCTCGCCGCCGCCTGCGCAGTTGGCGTCGTTGCAGTGCAACAGCTTCAGATCGCTGTTAGTGGTGTCATAGTAGCTGACCACAGGGTTGCCCGCGCCGTCCAGTGCCAGCGATGTGTATTCTCCTACGACACTACTGGTCGTGTCGGGCGAAGTGATGCTCTCGTCCCCGCCCGCGCAGTTGGCGTCGTTGCAGTGCATCACCTTCAGATCCTGATTGTTGCTGTCCCGGTAGCTGACCACCGGGTTGCCACCCGCGTCCAGCGCCAGCGAACTGTACTGGCCGATGCTGCCAGCCGTGTCAGGCGCGGTGATGCTCTCGCCGCCGCCAGCGCAGTTCGCGTCGTTGCAGTGCATTACCTTGAGGTCGAGGTTTGTGGCGTCGTGGTAGCTGACCACCGGGTTGCCACCCGCGTCCAGCGCCAGCGAGCTGTACTGGCCGATGCTGCCAGCCGTGTCAGGCGCGGTGATGCTGTTCCCGCCCGCGGCGGCGGCCGGACTCGCGCCACCGGCCAGCGTGAACGCCAGCACCAGCGCCGCCAGCAGCGACCACCGCCACTGCCGCAGCAACGCCAGCGGCGTCGGAATCGTAAACGAAATGTTGACGTGCATGGTCTTCCTCCGTCGTGGGGATTGGCTGCGCAGTGCTACCAAGGTGGGGTCTGGTTCGCCAGTATACCGCCATTCGTCTACGTCCCCCTGTCCTGGCTCACGCTGGAACCTCACCGCCACTGCCGGTGTATACCTAACACAGGCGCATGAGGACATCCTTTGCTATTCAAATAGCAGCGCTCCTGGGCGCGCTCGTCTGCGTCGCCGCGACGGCGTGCGGCGGCGGTTCTTCGCGAACAGAAGAGGCGACAACCACGCCGCGCCCGCTCCCGTCGCCGGTGACCGTCCGCCAAGAGCCGGAGGTCGGCCTCGAGGACCCCGCGTTCGAGGCGCTGCCCGGCGCCACAGCCGACTTCGGACGGCTCGGCGGCGCGGTGTACCAGATCGAAATGCCCGACGACTGGAACGGACGCCTCGTCCTGTTCATGCACGGCTACGGCGAGCTTGCCCCCGAAGCGCGGGCCTCAGCGCCCGGCATCCGCACGTACCTCGTTCTGCAGGGCTACGCGTGGGGCGCGTCGAGTTTCAGCAGCACGTCCTCGATACCCGGTCGCTCCGCCGACGAAACGGCCGCGCTCTGGGACTTCTTCGCGCGAAAGTACGGCCGGCCCGACCGGACGTACGTCACCGGCACTTCGATGGGCGGGGCTGCGAGCCATATCGCCGCCGAGCGTTACGGCGACCGCTTCGACGGCGCCCTCGGCCTCTGCGGCAGCGCCGGACAGACGTTCGGCGTCGAGCAGCAGGCCGACTTCTTTACGGCGGCCGCCTACGTCGCGGGGATCACGCAGGCGGAGTTCGATGCGAGCACCGACATCGCAGCGCTCGTCCGCGACCGCATCCTTCCAGCGCTCGATGACCCCGCCGCGCACGAGCGGTGGGAGAACATCATGATCGACCTCACCGGCGGCCCGCGCGCGTTCGACCGCGAAGGCTTCCATATGGAGGAGGAGACCAACTGGGAGCGGTCACAGATCGTCGTTACGGCGCGCATCGCGCCGAACGCCGGCACGACGTACCGGCTCGGTCCGGTCAGTGACATCCCAAGCGACGAGTACAACCGCGCGGTCATCCGGCTCCCGCTGAACGAAGACCTGATGCGCTCGTTCACCGACGGCGAAGATACCACCGGCGATCTGCAGATACCGCTCCTCTCGCTGCACACCACCGGCGACGGCCAGGTGCCGATCGTCCAGGCGCGCATCCTCCAGCAGCGTGTCGACGCCGCCGGCAAGAGCGACCTGCTGGTGCAGCGTGTCTTCCGCGATCCGGGCCACTGTGGCTTCAACTTCGCTGAGTGGGAAGCCAACCTCGAGGCGCTCGTCGCCTGGGTCGAGCGCGGCGAGAAGCCCGAAGGCCAGGACGTCTTGGGCGACCTTCAGAAGTTGGGTGGCCCGTTCGAGCTCGCCCCGCGTTCGGGATCGCCGGAGGCCGATGAGGTCCCCGGCGCCGCCGATCGCGTTACGCTTCGCGGCGACCTCACCCTCGACGGCGCGCCGTTCGACTCGACGTTCCTCGGCGCGGTCGTCCGCAAGGACGGGCTGATCACGCCCTGTCAGTACACGCTACCGACGGTAGAGGACGGCCGGTACGAGATCATCGTCCGCGCCGAGGCCGAGAAGGCCGGTTGTGGTGCGGACGGCGCCGAAGTCTTCCTCTGGACGTTTGCCCAGAGCCAGCTCTACAACCTGGAGCCGATCCCCTGGCCCGGTGACGGCGCGGAAGCGACCTTCGACGCTACCTTCTCGACCGCACAGCCGGACGGCATCCTCCCGCCGGTCACCCAGTTTGCCGGCGACGCCTTCG
>JBIOYF010000292.1:0-11249 GCA_044870035.1 Dehalococcoidia bacterium | reverse complement strand
CCGCCGGGCCGCACCACGCGACAGGCCTCGCCCAGTGTCTCACGGTCGTCTCGCACGTGTTCGATCACCTCGTTCAGCAGCACCGCGTCGAAGGCGCCGGTCTCGAAGGGGAGCTGCTCGCTTACGGCGACGGCCAGGCTGCCGGTTGTCCCCTGGCGTACGCGCGCCGCCTCGATGTCGATGCCGTAGGCGCGCTCCGCGACCTCGCCGAGCTTGCGCACGTACGTGCCTATCCCGCAGCCGATATCCAGCACGCGGGCCCCCTCCAGCGGCACGTAGCGACGGATCAGGTTGAGTCGGCGGTCCTGCCCGGCCCGCCAAACGAAGCTGGGATTGCCGAGAGCGACTTGCTCTCTGGTAAGGGTGGCTGGGGCTTCCATCATCCCCGTTCTATCCGCTCGTTTCATGCTAACAAGGGAGTTATGTTGGTACAAAGCCAAAACCAGCTTGTTACAATCACTGTCACATCTAGGAGCGAAGCTATGGCCCTGACCCGAGACGAAGTGCTCCACATCGCTCATCTAGCCCGCGTGGCACTGAGCGACAAGGATGTCGCGACGTTCCAGGAGCAGCTCTCGGAGATCCTGGCCCACTTCGAGACGCTCCAGGCACTCGCTACCGAGGGCGTGGAGCCGACGTCGCACCCGCTGCCGCTTGAGAGCGTGATGCGCGAGGACGAGGTGCGGCCGTCGCTCCCGCGCGAGGACGTGCTGGCGAACGCACCGCTGAGCGAGGACGGCGCCTTCCGCGTCCGGGCGGTGCTCGAGTGAACGGTACGCTCCACGCCCTGACGGCGGGCGAGGCGGCCGAGCTGCTTTCGAAGCGTGAGGTCAGCTCGGTCGAGCTGACGCGCGCCGTGCTCGATCGCATCAGCGCTGTCGATGGCAAGATCGGCGCGTACCTCACGGTGATGGACGATCAGGCGCTTGAGGCGGCGGCCCGGGCCGACGAGCGCCTGGCGAAGGGGAACGGGGGGCCGATGACCGGCGTGCCCATCGCGGTGAAGGACAACATGTGCACGCGTGGCGTGCGAACGACCTGCGGCTCGCGCATCCTGGAGAACTTCGTGCCGCCGTACGATGCGCACGTCGTCGAGCGGCTGCGCGCAGCGGGCGCGGTGATCGTCGGCAAGACGAACATGGACGAGTTCGCGATGGGCTCCTCGGTCGAGCACTCGGCGTTCTTCCCGACGCACAATCCGTGGTCGCTTGCGCGCGTCCCGGGCGGCTCGTCCGGCGGCTCGGCAGCGGCGACCGCGGCGGACGAGACGCTCGTCTCGCTGGGCTCCGACACGGGCGGCAGCATCCGCCAGCCGGCGGCGCTCTGCGGCGTCGTCGGGCTGAAGCCGACGTACGGCCGCGTCAGCCGCTACGGTCTCGTCGCGTTCGCCAGCTCGCTCGATCAGATCGGGCCGATCACGAAGGACGTGCGCGACGCCGCCCTGACGCTGAACGCGATCGCCGGCCACGACGCGCGCGATGCGACGTCGGCGCCGCTGGACGTGCCGGACTTTACGAAAGCGCTGACGGGCGACATCCGCGGCATGCGCATCGGTGTGGCGAAGGAGTACGTGCCGGACGACATCGATCCGGCGGTGCGCGCTGTGATCGAGGCCGCCGTCGCGAAGCTCGAAGAGCTGGGCGCCTCGGTCGAGTGGGGCGTCTCGCTGCCGAGCACGTCGCACGCGCTCGCCTGCTACTACATCATCGCGCCGAGCGAGGCGTCGGCGAACCTGGCCCGCTACGACGGCGTGAAGTACGGCTACTCGTACCAGGACGGCGCGGGTATGTGGGACAACATGGAGCAGACGCGCGGCCGCGGCTTCGGCGACGAAGTGAAGCGCCGCATCATGCTCGGGACATACGCCCTGTCCGCAGGCTACTACGACGCCTACTATCTCAAGGCGCTGAGGGTGCGCACGCTGATCCGACAGGAGTTCGAGCAGGCGTTCGAGAAGTACGACGTGCTGGTCGGACTCGTGTCGCCCACGCCCGCGTTCAAGCTGGGTGAGAAGGTGGACGACCCGTTCCAGATGTACCTGAGCGACGTGTTCACGTTGCCGATCAATATCGCCGGGATCCCGAGCATCTCGGTGCCCGCGGGCTTTGTCGAAGGGCCGTCGGAGGAGCAGCTGCCGGTCGGCATGCAGCTCATGGCGCGCCCGTTCGACGAAGAGTCGCTCCTGCGCGTCGCCTACGCCTACGCGCAGGCGACGGAGTGGCACAAGATGAGGCCGAGACTTTGAAGTTGGATGCGGGACGCGCGATGCCGGACCCCACCCCTCCGGGCGAGCTGGAGGGCCTGCGCGCGTTCGAGCTGCGCGTGGGCGCGTACGCCGGGCAACGCTACCCGGAGCGGCCGCAGTGGGTGGAGCTCGACGGCCGGCGCGAGGATGTCGCTTCTATCGAGACGGAGTGGCGCGAAGAGGAGCGGCTGGGCTGGCTGGTGAAGCTACGCGACGGTAGGCGCCTGCTGTTGTACTATGTCCCAAACGAAGACCTCTGGTCCGGAGTAGTGCAGCATGACGGATGAAGGCGCCGTAACGCATCGAGGGTCCATCTCTCAGCACGTCCAGGCCCTGCCGGCGTCCGGCATCCGAAAGTTCTTCGACCTGCTCTCCAGCATGGACGGCGTCATTTCGCTCGGCGTGGGCGAGCCCGACTTCGTCACGCCGCTCCATATCCGTGAGGCAGCGATCAAGTCGATCGAGGACGGCGTGACGCACTACACGTCGAACTACGGGCTGATCGAGCTGCGCCAGGCAATCGCGCACCATATCTACAAGCTCTACGGCGTCGAGTACGACCCGGCCACCGAGATCATCGTGACGACCGGCGTCAGCGAGGCGATCCAGCTCGCCATGCTGGCGACGATCGACCGCGGCGACGAGGTGCTCTCGCCGGATCCGGGCTACGTCGCCTACATGCCGAGCATCGTCCTCGCCGGCGGCGTCTTCGTGCCCGTGCCGACGACGGCCGAGAGCGGCTTCAAGATCCGCGCTCAGGACCTCGAATCGCGCATCACAGCACGGACGAAGGCGATCTTCTTCGGCTTTCCGGCGAACCCCACAGGCGCTGTTATGGAGCGCGAAGACCTTGTCGCGATCTCGCAGATCGCGGAGAAGTACAACCTTTTCGTCATCTCCGACGAGATTTACGACCGGCTTGTCTACGGCATCGACCACACGTGCGTTTCGTCGCTGCCCGGCATGCGCGACCGCACCGTGCTGATGGGCGGCTTCTCGAAGGCGTACGCCATGACGGGCTGGCGGCTGGCCTACACCTGCGCGCGAGTCGACATCACTGAGGCGATGATGCGCGTCCACCAGTACGTGATGATGTCCGCGCCCACGGCGGCGCAGTACGCCGCGCTCGAAGCCTTGCATAGCGGCGAGGAGGACGTGCGCGGCATGGTGAGCGAGTACGACCGGCGCCGCCGGCTGATGGTGCGCGAGCTGAACGACATGGGGCTCGCCTGCGTCGAGCCGCGCGGCGCGTTCTACTGCTTCCCCGCCGTGCGTTCCACGGGCTTGAGCGACGAAGCGTTCTCCGAAGGACTGCTCACGGACGAGAGGGTGGCCGTCGTACCCGGCTCTGCGTTCGGGCAGTTCGGTGTGGGGCACGTGCGCATCTGCTACACGGCGCCGCTCGACGTGCTGGAAGAGGCGCTCGGGCGGATGCGGCGCTTCGTCAGCCGCCATCAAGCTTCCGCCAAGTAGCGTGCCTCCCCCGGGCTTCTTTGCTGAGCCCGAAGACCTATCGGGCGACCTCGAACTCTCGATCGCCGGCGTCGCGTCGCGCGAGCGCCCCGACGGCGCGCTCGATCTGATCATCACTACGTCGCGCGGCCAGATGCCGGCTGTGCTCCATCCTTGCGAGGGCGAGTCGGGCGCGGCGATCTTCGTCGGCGGCGCACTGGGCGGGCTTGACGGCCCGGCCGGCGCGATCTACGCACGGCTGGGCGAGGCGCTCGCTCAACCGGGCGATGGCGCGGGGCTAACGAGCCTTCGCTTGCACTACCGGCAGCCGGGAGAGTTCCAGGAGTGCGTGCTCGATGTGCTGGGCGGGTTGTCGTTGCTCAAAGGCCTCGGTGCGCAACGCGTCGCGCTCGTCGGCCACAGCTTCGGCGCGGCCGTCGTCGTGAAGGCCGGCGAACTGTCGGAGCTCGCCGCGGGGGTCGCGGCGCTGTCGCCGCAGCTCTACGGCACGCACACTGTGCAGCGTCTCGCGCCCAGGCCGCTCCTGCTCGTCCACGGGACAGCCGACACGGTGCTGGACTGCGCGGCGAGCCAGGACGTCTACGACCGCGCCCTGGAGCCGAAGCGCCTGGTGCTGTACGAAGGAGCGGGCCACTCGCTCGCGTCGTGCGCGGATGAGCTGTTCGGGCTGCTGCGCGAATGGCTCCTGGAGGTAGTCGCTGGTCGCTAGTTGCGGGTGCACGCCGCGTAGGGAGTAGGAGATGTTCGAAGGCTTCAACCGCAAGCAAGTCCAGACGAGCGGCGCGACGATCAACTTCGTCGTGGGCGGCAGCGGACCGCCGCTGCTGCTGCTGCACGGTTATCCCGAAACGCACGCGATGTGGCATCGCGTGGCGCCGCAGCTCGCGCGCGACTTCACGGTCGTGGCGGCCGACCTGCGGGGCTACGGCGACAGCTCCAAGCCGGAGGGCGGCCCGGACCACGCGGCCTACTCGAAGCGGACGATGGCGCAGGACCAGCTGGAGGTGATGCGCAGCCTCGGCTTCGATCGCTTCGCTGTCGCCGGGCACGACCGCGGTGCGCGCGTCGCGTACCGCATGGCGCTCGATCATCCCGAGGTGGTGACGAAGCTCGCGGTGCTGGACATCGTGCCGACGCACTGGCTCTACTCGAACGTTAACCGGCTCATCGCGACGGCCTACTACCACTGGTTCATGCTGATTCAGCCGTTCGATCTGCCGGAGCGTTTGATCGGCGCCGATCCGGAGTACTATCTGCGAACGTCGCTCGACCGCTGGAGCGGCAGCGGCATCGGCGCGTTCGACGAGGCCGCGGTCGCCGAATACGTGCGCTGCTTCTGCACGCCGGAAGGCGTCCACGCCTCGATTTCCAGCTGGACGCCGGCGACTACGGGAAGCGCAAGATCGCGTGTCCGACGCTGGTGCTCCTCGGGCGTGGCCTGGCGCGATTGGGCGCGGCGGCTGTGTGGGACGAGTGGTGCCTGGACGTGCGCAGCGCCGAGCTGCCTTGCGGCCACTTCCTGCCCGAAGAAGCGCCGGACGAGACGTACGCCGCGCTGCGAGAGTTCTTCGCGGGCTAGGGCTCTTCCGTCGGTTCGGGCGTTGTCGCTTCGTCCGGGTAACGGAGGTAGTTGCCGGCGGCCCAGCCCAGGCCCTCCAGCTGCCACCACTGGATATCGTCGGCGTCGACCGGCCCGGCGACTACCTTTACTTGCCGCCCGTCTGCGATGCAGTCGAGCTCCGTGCCGCTGATCGTCGGCTCCTGCCGGATCTTCAGGCACTGCGGCGCCGTGCCCACGACGACAACGTTCGCGCCGATTTCGAGTGGCCAGGGAATGCCGGGGATGGGCGGTTGGTCTGGGTCGTGCGTCTCCTGGTACGCGATCGTCCAGACGCCATCTCGTTGTTCCAGGACCATGATGCGTGTATAGTCGCCGAAGGCAGGGCCGAGCGTGTACGCGACCAGGCCGTTCCGCTCGCCCAGCCTGCGCGCGCATTGCTTGCCGATGTCGTCTGGGCGCTTGGCGTCATCGCAGTCGTCGACGAACCCCTGGCTGAGGCGGCGCTGGACGTAGAGGCGCAGCGCCTCCTCGGGCGCGGTCGACACGGCAGTAGACGAGCCGGCTGGCTGAGTGTTCACCGGCGTGCCGCTGCCGCCGGGCGTGGGATGCTGCTGTGCTGATGAGCACGCGTTGAGCAGCGCGTAGGCGAGAACTGCTACTCCGGTCAGGAGGAACGCGGTGCGACGTCGGTCCATGGATCAGCTGCCGGCCGGCGCGTCGAGCTCCAGGCTGTGCGCTCGTTGCCATGCGAAGAAGTCGTTGTGCACGTGCACTCCACCAGACACCGCAGTCTGCGATGTGACGTCGACAGGATGGCCGGCCTCGTCGGTGATCTTGCCGCCCGCCTCCTCTACCAGTAGGATACCCGCTGCGATGTCCCAGGGGAAAAGGTATCGATGGATAAACAGGTCGTAACGTCCGCACGACGCGTACGCCAGGCCGAGCGCGGCGCTGCCCTGGATGCGTAGCCCCTGCATTTGCGGGAAGAGCTTGTTCACCATTTCGAGTATGGCGCGTCCGCGATCATTGTCGTAGCCGATGTCGACGCCAAGGACAGACTGCTCGACCGTTGCCTTGTCCGACGCGTGTATCGGCTGGCCGTTGACGAAGGCGCCGCCGCCGCGCTCCGCCGAGAAGCACTCGCCGTGGTTCGGGTCGTACGTTACGGCGATGGCCGGACGGCCGTCGTAGCAGAGCGCGATGTTGACACAGAAGAACGGGATGCCGGCGACGAAGTTCTTCGTGCCGTCGAGCGGGTCGATTACCCAGACCCAACCGTCCAGCGGCGTGGCCGTTGCCGTCTCCTCCGAGAGGATCGCGCAGTCCGGGAACTCCCGCCGCAGCGTTTCGTGAAGGAAGCGTTCGCAGCGGAAGTCCGTCTCCGTGACCAGGTTGCCGCGCCCCTTCACAGTGATCTCTTGCGGCTGGCGAAAGCCCTGGAGCGCCATGCGGCCGGCTTCTTCGCCCGCGGCGATCGCGATGGAGAGTGCGTTTCGAGGGACGTTGCTCATACGTGTTGGAAGCTGGATGCTAGATACTGGACTGGCTTCCTACCGCTAACATCTTCTCCAGCCTCCAGCCTCCAGCCTCCAGCCTCCAGCCTCCAGCCTCCAGCTTCCAGCTTCCAGCCTCTAGCTTCCAGCGTCCAGGTCTCTACATCTTGTCTGGCGCACTCATGCCCATCAGGCCGAGCGCCGTCGCGAGCACGATCTTCGCGGCGGCGACGAGCTTGAGACGGGCCTTTGAGAGCTCAAGGTTGTCGTTGTCGACGACGCGGCACTTCTCGTAGAAGTCGTGGAACGACGTGGCCAGGTCCTGCGCGTAGTGCGGCAGATGGTGCGGCTGGCGCGCCCGCGCGATCGTTTCGACCAGCTCCGGCAGCATGAGCATCTTGCGTATCAGCGCCAGCTCCGCCGGGTGCGTCAGCAGGCTCGTGTCGCCGCCGTCGGTGCTCGAGAGGCGCTCCTGAGCGGTCGTGAGGATGCCGGCTATGCGCGCGTGGGCGTACTGCACGTAGTAGACCGGGTTCTCCGCGCTCTGGCGCTTCGCCAACTCTAAATCGAGATCGATCGGCACGTCGGCGGAGCGCGAGAGGAAGAAGTAGAGGCAGGCGTCCTTGCCGATCTCCCCCATCACCTCACGCAGCGTGATGATGTCGCCGCTGCGCTTGGAGATCTTGAGCACCTCGTCGCCGCGCCGCAGCGTCACGAGCTGTCCGATGATGATCTCGAGCCGGGCCGGATCGATGCCCATCGCCTCGGTTGCCAGCTCCAGCGGCCGGACGTGGCCCTGGTGGTCGGCGCCCCAGACGTCGATCACCTGGTCGAAGCCACGCACGAGGAACTTGTCGTAGTGGTAGCCGATGTCGGTCGCCAGGTAGGTCGGCATGCCGCTCGAGCGGACCAGCACTTCGTCCTTGTCCGCGCCGAGCTGGCTCGTCGCGAGCCAGACGGCGCCCTCGCGCTCGACGATCAGGCCGCGTTCGCGCAGCAGCGCCATCACCTTCTCGAAGTAGCCGGATTCGTAGACGTTCTGCTCGCGATACCAGACATCGTAGTGCACGCCCAGCTCCGCGAGGTCGCGCTTGATCCACTCCATCACCTGCTCGATGCCCCAGCGCGCGAGCTCCTCGGGCCCTGGCTCGCCCTCGGGCCGCAGGTGCGTGTCGCCGAAGCGTTCCTTCGCCTGTTCGGCAAGCTCGACCATGTAGGCGCCGACGTAGCCATCGTCCGGCACGGCGACGTCGCGTCCGAACAGCTGCTGGTAGCGTGCGTAGAGCGTGCGGCCGAACGTCTCGACCTGCGTGCCCGCGTCGTTGAAGTAGTACTCGCTCTCGACCTGGTAGCCGGCCACGTCCAGCACACGCGCCAGCGTGCTGCCGAGCGCCGCCCAGCGGCCGTTGCCTGCGTGGAGCGGGCCGGTTGGGTTGGCGCTGACGAACTCGACCTGGACCTTCTCGCCGCTTCCGACCGGCGCGCGCGCGAAGGCCGCGCCCGCTGCGACGATCGCGTCGACCTGCTTGGCGAGCCACGATTCGCTGAGGTGGAAGTTGACGAAGCCTGGCGGCGCCACCTCGACGCGGTCGATGGCATCGGAGGCGGGCAGCAGCCCCGCGAGCGTCTTGCCCAGCTCGATCGGGTTGGCGCGCGCGGCGCGGGCGAGCTGGAGGGGCAGGCCGGTGGCGTAGTCGCCGTGCTCGGGCCGCTGGGGTCGCTCGATGACGATCTCCGGCAGGGCGACGTCCGGCAGCGAGCCGTCTCGACGCGCGCGGTCAGCGGCTTCTTTGACCGATCTGGCGATCTCGTTCCGGATCATAGGCTCACTGGTCGAACGGGAAGCGACGCCTGGTGCCAAGCTCCATCAGCTCGCCGGCAGCGCGCCGCGCCTGCTCGATGACGTTTGGAGGATAGCCCATGCGCTGGCTATTCTCTACAAACTCATCTTCGTCCAGCAGCTCGATCCGGCCATCGGCGTGGACGCGCACGTCTAGGTCGAGGTCTACATAACGAACGTTCTCGCCGTCGTACAGCGTGGGCGTCGTCACGTTACAGTACCAGTACTCCAGCCCGCCGGCCTTGGGCCTATCGCAGCGCATGACGTTGTACCAGCGGTCCGACCAGAAATAGTTGCGCACATCGAACGGCGTGACCCACGGGCCGGCCTTGTTGCGCAGCTTCTGCCCGGCGAAGTTCGTCGCGATGAGAAGGGGGCCGTCTTCCAGGACGAAGAACGATTCGAACTCCCAGTGGGCGGAGCCGTCGTACTTCGTGGAGACGACGTGGATCGGACGGCCGATCACGTTAGCCACAGATGACACAGATAACACAGATAGGCTAGATTATGCGCCGGTGAGGGGGCGCCTACCTGACCGCCCCGGCAGCTTGCCCAAAGTGCCATCAGCCGCTTGGAGTTATTCGAATCTCCCTCTACCCTCGACTGTACCAGGCGCATCAGCGAAACTCCGCTCGCCTCCCACAGCGAGAGCGAGCGTCAGGGCCAGGACCTACGCGCAGAAAAGAAGAAGATGACAAACAATAGATCCCGGGAAAGCCAGGCAGAATGTATGCGTTTTTCCGAAACAAACTTCGTTTCAGATTCGAAGCTCGCCCAGCGGAGAGCACATCGACCAAAGTGCACCCGCTCAGACGTCAAAATGCGCGGGAGAGTCGCCGAATGTCGGCCGTTGCGGGTACAAAACGCACGCATTCTTCGAACGGGTCCAGATGCGAATTTTTCTTAATGAAGTTCAACTCAACATTGAATTGTGTTGAAGCTAACCGGCCAAGCGCCAGGTTCGGAGGGGCTAGGGGCGGGAGCGGGGGAATGCTGATTGCTGACGAGCTGATAGCTGACGGCTCAGCGCCGCAGGCGCCTCTAGTGCAGCTCACCCGTCACGGCGTCGAACATGCGCGCCACTTCCGCCGCCAGTGGAGCGTGTTCGGCCTTCGAGAGCTCCGCATCTTCGTCGAGCAGTCGCTGCGCTTCCCGGCGCGCCAGCTCGATCAGCCGCGTGTCGAAGAAGCTGGCCACGCGAAAGTCGGGCAGGCCGGCCTGGCGTTTGCCGAAGAACTCGCCGGGGCCGCGCATGCGCAGGTCGGCCTCCGCCAAGCGGAAGCCGTCGGTCGTCTCTTCCATCAGCCGCAGTCGCTGCTGGGCCTCCGCCGACGGGCTCTCGGCGAGGAGCAGACAGTACGATTGGTCCGCGCCGCGCCCGACGCGCCCGCGGAACTGGTGGAGCTGCGCCAGGCCGAAGCGGTCAGCTCCTTCGATCAGCATGACGCTCGCGTTGGGCACGTCGATGCCGACTTCGACGACCGCGGTCGATACCAGGACCTGCGCCTCGCCGGAACGAAAGCGCTGCATCGCGGCGTCCTTGCCCTTGCCCGACATGCGGCCGTGCACCAGCTCCAGGTTGAACTGCGGGTAGACCTCCGCCCGCAGCCGCTCGTACTCCTGCACAGCCGCCTTCGACTGGAGGGTCTCAGATTCCTCGACGAGCGGGCAGATGATGAACGCCTGCCGTCCCGCCTCGACCTGCTCCTGCAGGAAATCGTACGCGTCCTGGCGGCGCTCCGGCGGCCACCAGCGCGTCTGCACCGGCTTGCGTCCCGGCGGCAGCTCGTCGATCGCAGAGGCGTCGAGGTCACCGTAGAGCGTGAGGTAGAGCGAGCGCGGGATCGGCGTCGCGGTCATGACGAGCATGTGCGACGCCCCTGCGCGCTCGTCGCGCAGTTCCGAACGACTGCCCGACTTGTCGCGCAGCGCGGCGCGCTGCATCACGCCGAAGCGGTGCTGCTCGTCGACGATCACGAAACCGAGGTTCGCGAAGGTAACGCCGCCCTGGATCAGCGCGTGCGTCCCGATGGCGATGTCGACTTCGCCCGCTTCGATCCGGCCGTACAGCTCCGACTTCGCAGCGGCGCGCAGGCTGCCGGTGAGCAGCGCGATGCGCAGCGGCCGGCCGAGGTAGGGCGGTGCGGCTTCGGCGAGGGGCGCGTCCTTCTCGTCCGCGCCGAAGAGCGAACAGAGCGTGCGGAAGTGCTGCTCGGCCAGGATTTCCGTCGGCGCCATGAACGCGGACTGGTGGCCGTTCGCTGCGGCCGCGACCAGCCCGGCCGCCGCGACGACGGTCTTGCCGCTGCCGACATCGCCCTGGAGCAGGCGGCTCATCGGCACGTCGCGCGACAGGTCCTGGAGCAGCTGCGCGAGCGCGTTCTGTTGCGCGCCGGTGAGCTGGAACGGCAGCGACGCGAGGAATGCGTCGCGCGTTTCGTCCGGCAGCGCGAGCGCGTCGGCGCTGCCGGGCTGCTGCCACATCCGGCGGCGCAGCAGCACCGAGAGCTGGAGCGGGAGCAGCTCGTCGAACGCGAGCCGCCGCCGCGCCGCGTCGAGGGACTCGAAATCGTCTGGGAAGTGCGCCTGGCGGACGGCCTGTGAAAGCTCCAGCAGCCCAAGCCGTTCGCGCAGCGC
>JBIOYF010000291.1:0-3144 GCA_044870035.1 Dehalococcoidia bacterium | reverse complement strand
CCGGCGAGAACGACTTCGAACTCGGGCTGGGCT
This sequence comes from Dehalococcoidia bacterium, assembly GCA_044870035.1. Taxonomy (GTDB): domain Bacteria; phylum Chloroflexota; class Dehalococcoidia; order DSTF01; family RBG-16-68-14; genus JBBDXS01. Next base: position 3,111 of record JBIOYF010000291.1, on the reverse strand, counting down.
CCGAGTTCGGCGGGATCGGCGAAGTGCAGGACGTCCGCCTCGACTTCGTCAACAAGGACGCTGGCACCGGCCAGTCGCGCCTCGAACTGCCGCTGGCGGGCAGCGCGAAGTTCGCGACGAAGGCAGCAAACCTAAGTCTGCCGGGCAACTGGACGATCACCACCACGGTACGCCGGCGCGGCCAGGACGATGCAAGGGGCGTCTTCGAGTTTTCCATCCCGGCGGCGGCCGGACCGTCGCCCAGCGGCTCCGGGTCCGCGACGACGAGCTCGGCCAGTATCTGGGACTGGCCGTTCCACGGGGCGCGCTCAGCGGGCGCGATCGCCGCGCTCATCGCGGGCCTCGCCGCCGCGGTCGCCGTAGGAGCGTGGCAGTACCGGGAGCTGCGCGAGAAGCGCTAGCCAGGCCGGACCTAACCGCTAGCCCCTGCAAACACCACCCCGTCCGCACGCACACACGAAAGCCGAGGACAGCGCTCCGCCTGAGGCGGACAGATGCCGCTCTGTCTCTACAGGATGACTCCCGCATCGCGCAGGCGCGCGATCTCCTTCTCCGGTAGGCCCAGCAGCGAGCGCAGCGTTTCGTCGGTGTGCTGGCCGAGCGAGGGCGAGGTGCCTTTGATGCCGCCCGGCGTCCGCGAGAGCTTCACGGGCGTGTTCGCCAGCGGCGTCCGGCCGATCTGCGGGTGATCGACTTCGACCAGCATCTCGCGCGCCTTCACCTGCGGCAGCGCCGCGGCCTGGGCGATGTTGTTGAGCGGCCCGCAGGGCAGCCCGATATCATCGAACTCCTTGATCCATGCGGCCGTCGTGCGCTGCACGAGCGCGTCGTTTAGCAGCGGCTCCAGCTCGGCGTGGTTCGCCGTGCGCGCGTGCGGCGTATCGAAGCGCGGGTCGTTGATCAGCTCCGGACGCTCGATCAGCGCGCAGAAGAGCTCCCACTGGTTCTCGACGCCCCAGCTCACGGCGAGCACGACATAGCCGTCTTTCGTTGGGAACGCTTGGAAGGGCGTCGCGGCGGGATGGCGCGTGCCGATCGGGCCCGGGAGCTCGCCCGTGACGAAGTAGCGCATGAACGCGTTCTCCAGGATCGCGATCTGGCAGTCGAGCATGCTGATGTCGACCAGCTGTCCTGCGCCGCTGCGCTCGCGTTCGTGCAGCGCGGCCAGCACGCCGATCGCGGTGAACATACCGCCGGCGATATCACCGAGCGACAGGCCGGGCCGCGCGGGCGGGCCGCCCGGATGGCCGGTAATGCTCATCACGCCGCCCATCCCCTGCACGACGATGTCGAGCGCGGGGCGCAGCCGGTCCGGCCCCGTCTGACCGAAGCCCGACGTCGCGGCGTAGATCAGACGCGGGTTGCGCTTGCGCAGCGCCTCGTACCCGAGGCCGAGCTTGTCCATGCTGCCGGGCGTGAAGTTCTCCATCACCACGTCGACCTTCTCGACAAGGCGCAGGAAGAGCGCCTTCCCCTCGTCCTTCGTCAGATCGATCGACATGCTCTTCTTCCCGCGGTTGATCGAGAAGAAGTAGCCGCTTTCGCCGTTGATGACCGGCAGCGTCGTGCGCGCGACGTCGCCGCGCGGCGGCCGCTCGAGCTTGATCACCTCCGCGCCGAGATCGCACATGACCATCGACGCGTACGGGCCGGAGAGCACCCACGTCAGATCGAGGATCGTTACGCCTTCTAACGGGCCGGCCATGGGGAGCCTTCAGCGTTCAGCATTTCAGCCATCAGCTTATCAGTCCACCACCGCGGCTTCGCCGATCGCCTGTTCGATCTCGGCCGCCTCGCCCTCCGGGCGCAGCGCGAGGTAGACGCCGACCAGCACGAGCGCACCGCCGGCCATCTCCGGGCCGCTGGGCCGTTCACCCAAGATCAGCGCCGCGAGGATTGTCGCGCCGATCGGCTCGACCAGGATCGCCATCGCGACGAGCATGACCGGCAGGTAGCCGAGCGACCAGTTGATCGCCGAGTGTCCGACGAGCTGTGGCCCCAACGCGAGGAGCGCGATCATGACAAGCGTCTTCATCGAGTAGCCGGTGAGCGGCTCGCGCGCGATCAGCGTCACGGCCAGCAGCATCAGCGCGGTGACCGGATAGACGACGCCCACGTAGCGCAGCCACGACGTCGCGGGCCGCGCCGAACGGCCCACCATCAGGTAGCACGCCGCGAAGAAGCCGCCGAGCACCGCGTACGCATCGCCCTCCACGCCGCCGAAGCCTTTCTCCGCGTGGGCGATGGCCATCGTCGCGACGCCGGCGAGCGCGACGAGCAGCGCGAACCAGATGCGCCGCTCGACCGGCTCGCGCAGGAGCACCGGCGCCGCGATGCCGACGATCAGTGGCTGCATCGCCATCAGTACCACGGCGGTGACAACCGATGTGTGCTGCAGCGACGCGATCCAGAACGCGAAGTGTGCCGCGAGAAACGCCGCAGAGAGCACGAGCGGCCGGATCGATTTCGTCGTGACCGGCTCAGGCGCGCGGTCCTTCCTGGGGAAGGACTGCCAGAGCGCAAGCGCGCCCATCGGCAGCGCGGCCAGGACCAGCCGGTACGACGCGATCACGAGCGCGGGCGCGTCTGCTTCACGGACGAGGATCGCCGCCCAGGAGACGGCGGCCACGCCGACGCCCAAGACCGCGTAGGCCTGCCAGCGGGGCACCGCCACTACCCTCTGCGACAGGCTGAAGCCTGTCCCTCAGACCTTACGCGAGCCGGTCTCACGCCGCCATGCTATCCGAACGCGCCGCGCTTTGCCACGACGCGGCGAACGGCTACCATCGACGCATGGCGACGACACCAGACCGCGATGCGTTCCTGGCCGAAACGCGGCTCGGCATCTTTACGACGGTCGACGCTCACGGCGTGCCGATCTCGGTGCCGGTCTGGTACGAGTGGGACGGCGGACGCGCCCGCGTCTTCTCGGACGCGGCGTCGCGCAAGCTGCGCCGCCTCGAACGCGATCCGCGCGCGTCGCTGCTCGTCACGAACGCCGTCGGCGAGCCGGAGTACTGGGTCGCGATCGACGGTACGGTCGTGGTCCGTCGCGAGGGCGCCATCGAGCTCGCGGAGCGGCTGGCCGCGCGCTACTGGGACCTGCGCGAT
>JBIOYF010000290.1:0-4715 GCA_044870035.1 Dehalococcoidia bacterium | reverse complement strand
AGCGCCTCCTCGACGGGCACCCAGCGGACGGCGTCGAACTCGACGTCGTGCTCCGACAGATCGCCGCCGACGGGCGTCATCAAGTGATGTTCGACGGTCTTGTCGTACTCTGTACCGTCGGGTCTGGTGAACTGATAGCGGATCGAGCCGAGGCTGTCTTCGATCACAACGCTCAGCCCCGTTTCCTCGCGCACCTCGCGTCGGGCCGTCTCCGCCAGCCCTTCCCCATCGTGGGGCGAGCCTTTGGGCAGCGTCCACAGCGCCTCGCGCGTTCGCCCGCAGATCACGATCTCGATGCCGTCTTGTCCGAAGCGGTAGACGACGCCGCCGGCTGAGACCACATTTCTTCTGCGAGTTGCGCCTGCATTGCTATTCACGAGCTACTCCTGGAGGTGAAGCGCGAGCGGGTCTTCCGCAACGTCGATCTCGGCAAGCGCGTACGTTATCGCTTCGGCGATGCGTTCGTCGTGCTCCACGAGTAGCTCCTGTAGGGCTTCCTTTGCCTCTTCGCCGCCGATCTGGCCAAGCGCGTTGATCGCGGCCTCCTGTGTCTCCGGATCGTCGTCACGCAGCAGCGGTATCAAGTACGGCGTCGCCTCCGGGTCGCCGATGGAGCCGGCCGCGACCGCCGCCTCGAACCGCATCTCCGGGTCTTCGCTATCGAGCTGCGCGAGCGCGGAGGGAAGCCACGCCGTGTCGGCGCTACGGCCCATGGCGTGGACGGCGCTAAGGAGCAGCCGCCGGTCCTCGCCCGAGAACGCCTCGTCGATCAGATCGCGCGCCCACTCCGCGCTGCGCGCGCCGAGCGATTCGAGCGCGCGGGCCCGCACCTCGACCGGCTCGGTCGGGTCGTTGAACGTGCGGCGCAGTGCGCTCTCGATGCGCTCCGCATCGCTGCCGCGTAGCGCGTCCAGCTCGGCCTGCAGGACGTACCGGCCGAGCGCCAGCGCCGCTTCGGCGCGCACGCCGGCGTCCGGATCGTTCTCCAGCAGGGCGAGCAGCGAGTCGATAAGATCGCGTCCCTCGTGCTCCCAGAGGCCCTGAATCGCGGCGCGGCGGATGTCGGCGTCGCGGTCCGCCAACGCGATCAGGTAGATCGCGTCGAAATTCAGCTCGACGTTGTCTTCAGCCAGGTCGGTTAGCTCGTTGATGAGCCGCCGCCGCCGAACGTCCTCCAGTGCATGCCATGTCCGCGCAAACGAGGACGCCTCTCCGGCGTCAATGCCAGAGAGGCCGACCAGTTTCGAGGCCGCGATGTGCTGGGACGGGTCCGTGAGTTCTTGTACCAACGACTGGAAGGTCACCTGAGCCTCGTTCCGCTTGCTACGCAAGTCTAGGCATCGCCGCGAAACGATGTCAAACGTTACGTGTCGGGCGGCGGCGCGACCTCGAGCTGTGTGCCACCCCGGCCCAGCCGCGGCTCCGTGCCGGCGAGGAGCCGTTCGATGTTCTCGCGGTGGAGGACGATGACCATGGCCGCAGCGATCGTCGCGTAGACCGCGTAGGCCCAGGGCTGAAGCCCCAGCGCGGAGAGGATCACGAAAACGATCGCCAGGACCGGCGCCATACCGACCGACATCACCGATACGACCCTCGTGAGCGCCACCAGTCCGATGCCGAACGGAACGAGCGCGCCGGCGGCGATCGGGTTCATCGCGAGCGCGGCGCCGAAGGACGTCGCCACGCCGCGGCCGCCCTCGAAGCCGGCGAAAAGCGGCCAATCGTGCCCGATCGCGGCGGCCAGCCCTGCGAGGGCCATGACGTATGGCTCGTCGGAGGCGAAGCGTGCGATCAGCACCGGTACGACGCCCTTCGCCAAGTCGCCGACGAGTGCGACGGCTCCCCAGCGCGCACCGCAAGTGCGCAGCACGTTGGTGAAGCCTGTCTTACCGCTGCCGTATTGACGAATGTCGATGCCGCGCGCAACGCGGCCGACGATGAGTCCGGTAGGTATCGAGCCGAGCAGGTAGCCGGCGGCCGCACAGGCAAGGAACTGCCACCACACGGTCAGCGCTCCTTGCGGCTACGAAAGACCAGCTTCAACGTCACCCCCTCGAACCCATAGCGCTGCCGCAGGGCATTCTCCAGATAGCGGCGATAGCTGAAGTGGACGAGCCTCGCCTCGTTGACGAAGAAGATGAACGTCGGCGGCGAGACATCAGCCTCTGTGACGTAGAGGAACTTCGGCTGCTGATTCTTGACGAGCGGCGGCGGCCGTTCCGCGATGGCGCGCTGGACGACCGAGTTGAGCGGGCCGGTCTCGATGCGTTTCTCTCGTTCGTCGCAGGCCCGCAGCGCGGCGTCGAGGAGCTGCGGAATGCCAGTGCGCTCCTTGGCAGAGACGATCGCGAAGGCCGCCCAAGGCGCGAAGCGCAGGCGGCCGCGCACGGACTGCTCGAACTCCGTCCGCGAGGCGTCCTTCATCAGGTCCCATTTGTTAGCAACGACGACGAGGCCCGTCCTGGCCTTGAGCGCGAGGCCAAGCACGTGCAAGTCCTGCGCCGTCATGCCGTCGGTTGCATCGAACACAAGGAGCGCCACGTCGGCGCGCTCGAGAGCGTGGCGCGCGCGCAACGCGGCGTGGTGCTCCAACCCGGCGCCGATCTTGCCGGGCCGGCCTAGACCGGCCGTGTCGATCAAGACAAGCGCGCGCTGCCGAAACTCAAACGGGGTGTCTATCGCATCGCGCGTCGTACCGGGCACGGGCGAGACGATGACGCGGTCCTCGTTGAGGATGGCATTGAGCAGCATCGATTTACCCACGTTAGGACGACCGACGATAGCGAGCCGCGGCGCCCGGACCGACGCCTGTTCTGGAGATGGCGGCAGCACTTCCAGGACGCGGTCCAGCACGTCGCTCATGCCGCTGGCGTGTTGGGCGCTGACCATCACGGGCTCGCCCAGGCCCAGCTCAAAGAACTGGATGCTCGCGGCGCGCCGCTCTTCGTTATCGACCTTGTTGGCAAGCAGAAAGACCGGCTTGCCGGAACGGCGCAGGATGCCCGCGATCTCTTCGTCGGCGGGAATGACGCCGTCCTTTGCGTCGACGACGAAGAGCAAGACCGATGCTTCTTCAACGGCCTGCTCCACCTGCAGGCGGACCAGCTGCGGGTAGCCTTCCTGCGCGCCTGGATCGATGCCGCCGGTATCGACGATGCGGAACTGCTCGCCGCGCCAGCTGACATCGCCGTAGAGGCGGTCGCGCGTTGTACCAGCGATTTCTTCGACGAGCGCCTGCCGCCGGCCGACGAACCGGTTGAAGAGGGCTGACTTGCCGACGTTGGGGCGTCCAACAAGAGCGACGACGGGCAGCGCAGCCGCGGCAGGCCGCACCTTAGCTCCGGCGGCCGGGCTCATGGCGGCACCGTGGGAACCGCGGTCCCGATGCGCAACGGCGTAACGATGACGCGCACCGTTACACGCGACTGCTGCACGCTAGCGCCCTCTGGCAACCGCAGCGCCACCGTCCGCACGACATCTGCGCTCGCGCCGTCGATACTGATCGCTTCGGTCGCCACGCCCGCGATGGGGTTGAGCAGCTGGAACACATCCGCAGCCCCAGTAACAATGACGAACGGCGGATCGATCTGCAGGCCGGACGCGACGAAGCCCGGGGCGGGCGAGCCGGTAATCGTGGGCTGGACGACGAATGCGGCGCTCAGCTCCAGCTGCCTCAGCTCTACCGAGACGCGAGCGCTCTCCGGGTCTACGGTGACGTTCTTCATGTCGCCCCCCTGGTCGTCCCGCGCGTGCAACAGGAGCGTCTGCTGGAAGTTCGTGTGTACGGCCGTCAGGTCGAGGTCGGCCTCGACGGCCGCGACTTGCTCGATCAGGCTCTGCGGCCCGCTTACGACGGCCTCCGCGGGTTCGAGCGTCGTCGTCGCGACCTCGAACCCGGCCGGCGGTGGCCCAACAAGCCGAGCGCGCAATGCCACGGTCCGCGAGGTGAGGTTTTCCAGATGAACGAGGATTTCCGCCGGCGAGACATCGATGATATCGACGCGCGCCTCGCTAGGATCGACGACCACCCTGACGTTCGCCGTATCGGACGTCACGTCAGACAGATCAGCCGTTGCGCGGAAATCGAGGGCAGTTAAGTCATTGAGGACGCTGTCCGGGCCGCGCACGCGCACCGTGACTATCTGATCCGTGCAGGGAGGTGACACGGCCTTGCCCGGCGGCACGTTGACGCACTCGACGTGAACGGCCCCGGGCACGCGAGCGGTGCGCTCCGTGTCGCTTTTGTCCGTCACGTAGACCCAGAGGCTGATCGCGAGGACTGCAGCCAGCGCCGCGATGCCCCAGTTGTCGCGCAGCGAAACGACAGCCTGACGTCCCAGCAGCCACGCTGTCAGCCCGCCGTTGCCGAGCCAGCGAAACAAGCGCTCGATCATAGGCCGCCGTTCCTTTGCGAGCCGGGCAGATTGGAGTCGAGCAGCCGCGTGAGCAAGCCGCGCAGGCGCGTCTCGTCCAGGTGCGGGTAGAGCCGCCCATCGGCGGCGACAGCGATCGTTCCGCTCTCCTCGGAGATCATGAGCGACACCGCGTCCGTGCCTTCGGTGACGCCAAGGCCCGCACGATGGCGCAACCCCATCTCGCCGGAGAGCCTCGTCTCGGAAAGCGGGAGCGTGCAGCCGGCAGCGACGAGCCGGTTCTCGCGCATGATCACCGCGCCGTCGTGAAGCGGAGCGTTCGGAAAGAAGATGCCTTCCAGC
>JBIOYF010000289.1:0-3684 GCA_044870035.1 Dehalococcoidia bacterium | reverse complement strand
AGCGCGGGCATCCCGATGCCTTCGACGTAGAGCTTGCGCAGCATATGGCCGGGTCCCTTGGGCGCGATCATCGTCACGTCAACGTCAGGCGGCGGCTTTATCTGGTTGAAGTGAATGTTGAAGCCGTGCGCGAACATCAGCATCTTGCCGGCGCTCATGCCCTGCTCGATGTGATGCTCGTAGAGCTCTCGCTGTACCTGGTCCGGCGCGAGGATCATGATCACATCAGACTCGCGGGCGACGTCGGACGCTGTCCCGACGCGCAAGCCCGCGCCCTCGGCCTTGGCCCAGCTCTTCGAACCTGGGTAGAGGCCGACCATCACGTTCAGGCCGCTGTCCTTGAGGTTCAACGCGTGGGCGTGTCCCTGGCTGCCGAAGCCGATGATGCCGATCGTCTTGTCCTTCAAGAGCGACAGGTCGGCGTCCTTGTCGTAGTAGATCTCCATGCGTCGAGAGCTCCTTCTATACGAAGTAGGCCGGGCATTCAGCCTGGCCTACTGGTACTCCTAAATCAAACTTCCTACCTTCGCCTTGCCCTCGCCGGCCGGGCGGTAACGGTGATGCTCGTACTTCTTGCCGTCGACGGCCATCGGCGTGCCGCTTCCGCGCGTCATCGCGATGCGGCCCGTGCGCACGAGCTCCTTGATCCCGTACGGCCGGAGCATCTCGATGATCGCGTCGACCTTGTCTTCCGTGCCGAGCGCCTCGATCACGAGCGTCTCCGGGCCGACGTCGACGACCTTCGCCCGAAACACCTCCACGATGTCGATGATCGCGCTACGCTGCTGCGTGCTAGCCGAGACCTTCACCAGCGCAAGCTCGCGGTGCACCATGTCGTGCTCCGTCAGGTCGGAGACCTTCACGACTTCGATGATCTTGTACATCTGCTTCGACACCTGGTCGACGTCCGTCGTCGTCCCGTCGACCGTGAACGTCATCCGCGAGAGACCCTCGATCTCGCTGTGGCCAACGGCCAGGCTTTCGATGTTGAAGCCGCGCTGGCGCCACTTGCTCGCGATACGATTCAGGACGCCCGGGCGGTCCTGCACCAACGCGACGATGGTGTGCTTACTCATCGCGACCTCACCTTCTCCCTGCTCGATTCGCGGGGCGCGAACTCGATGTCGCCGTCGTGCTTCGGCGCGTCGACCGTCTCCGAGAGTGCCGCGCCCGGCGGCATGGCCGGGAACGTGTCCTCGTGCTGCTCGACCTCGAAGTTGATCAGCACGGGCCCGGGGTGCTGCAGCGCGCTTTCGATCGCGCGGTCGACGTCGACCTTCTGGGTGACGAGCATGCCCGGCATGCCGTACGCCTCGGCCAGCTTGACGAAGTCGGGCTGGAACAGCCGCACCGACTGGAGGTTGTCCTCGTAGTACAAGTGCTGCCACTGGCGCACCATGCCGAGGTGGTTGTTGTTGATGATGGCGAACTTGACCGGCAGCTCGTACTCGACGATGGTTGCCAGTTCCTGCACGGTCATCTGGAAGCCGCCGTCTCCGCAGATGGCCCAGACGGTGCTCTTCGGACGGGCGAACTGGACGCCCATGGCCGCGGGAACTTCGAACCCCATCGTGCCGAGGCCTCCGGACGTGATGAAGCTGGCCGGGTTGTCGCCCCAGAAGAACTGCGCGGCCCACATCTGATGCTGGCCCACGCCCGTCACGTAGTAGCTGTCCTTCGGCGAAAGGTCGTAGATCTTCTTGATCACGTACTGCGGTAGCACCTTGTCGACCTTGGGGATTGTGATCGAGGGGTGCTCACGCTTGATGTCCATGATGTGCTGGTACCACTGGTCGTGGCGCGCGGGCTGCACCAGCGGGTTCAGATCGCGAAGGACTTCTTTGACGTCGCCGACGATAGGCACGGCGGTATGGACGTTCTTGCCGATCTCGGCCGGATCAATATCGATGTGGACGATCTTGGCTTTCGGCGCGAAGTCCTTCAAGCGGCCGGTCACGCGGTCGTCGAAGCGCATGCCGATGCCCATAACGAGGTCGGCTTCGCCGATAGCGATGTTGTTCCAGTACATGCCGTGCATGCCGGGCATGCCCAGGAACAGCTCGTGGGAGCCGGGGAAGCCGCCCAGGCCGAGCAGCGTGCAGATGACCGGGATGTGCGCCCGTTCGGCCAGCTCGCGCAGCTCGTCGTACGCGCGCGAGATGACGACGCCGTGGCCGGCCAGGATGAGCGGCTGTTCGGCTTCGTTGATCAGCTCGGCGGCCTTCTTGATCTGCCCGCCGTTGCCCTTGGTCACCGGCCGGTAGTTCGGCATGTCGACGGTCTCCGGCCAGTGGAATTCCGTCACCTGCTGCTGAATGTCGCGCGGGATGTCGACGAGGACCGGGCCTGGGCGGCCGGTCGTCGCAATGTGGAACGCCTCACGGATCGTCCCGGCGATGTCGTTCACGTCCAGCACGAGGTAGCTCTGCTTCGTAATCGGCACCGTGATGCCGGTGATGTCGGCTTCCTGAAAGCCGTCGCGGCCGATCAGCCAGGTGACGACGGCGCCGGTAATGCAGACAAGTGGCACGGAGTCCATCCAGGCGTTCGCGATGCCCGTCACCAGGTTCGTTGCGCCCGGGCCGGACGTCGCCCAAGCGACGCCGGCCTTGCCGCTGACGCGCGCGTAGGCGTCGGCGGCGTGGGCGGCGCCCTGCTCGTGGCGGACGAGCACGTGGCGGACCTGAGGGTACTCCGGCAGCGCGTCGTAGAGGGGCAGGTTGGCGCCGCCCGGGTAGCCGAAGATGTACTCGACCCCCTCGCGGGCCAAGCACTCCATCACGATCTGCGCGCCTGATAGCTTGGTCATGGTGGCCATCCACCTCCTCGATTGTCGCTACTAAGACTTCGGCCCCGATTGCTTCGGGGCCGGTCCTCGGAAGTTGTCTTGCAGTTTCGCCTTTACGCCGAGAACCTCACCTCGTCAGCCCGCCCAGCAGGAGCAGGCCAAGACCCAGCAGACCTACCAGTACGAGGTCGCTGGAGGGTACACGGACGCTTACGACGCCCCGACGGTCGGTCGGGGGAGTCACCTCCGGTGTGAACGAAGCTGGGCTGGTCGGTTTCATGGCACTTGTGCCCCATAGTGTAGCCAGCGAGCTAAGCGCTGTCAATTAGGGGGAGGGGCAGCGCTCTGAGCCGGCCGGACCGCGTCCAGCGACTGGCCGCGTGAGGCTAAATCCAAAGACGGGGGCGGGAGGGCGCCAAGTGCTCGGTGGCACCAGATTGCGCTGCCGCTCCAGCCATGATCAGTCTTGTCCTACCCACGCACCCGCCCAGAGGAGTTCGTCTCCCTGGTCCCCACCACAGCGCGTGAAGGCACCTCATCCTGACTGCCCAGTATGCGGCGGCGGTGATGCCGAGCGGCTACAGCGCCGAGGCTGGAAAGCCTCGGCTACGAGGTCCTCGTCGGCCGGCTCAGCGCCGCCGTCGCATCCAGCGCCCAGGCGAGGGGGCCGAGGCGGCGGCGGAACGTGGTGTAGCTGTTGGTGCCTCGCACGAAGCCGACCAGCGCGCCCCAAAAACGATCGCTCCGGCGCATGAGCGCGACGCAGGGTCGGGGGAAGCGCTGGAAGAGCGCTTGCAGCTTGATGGACATCGCCAGCTCCGGCTCGATCTGGTCGCGAACGGCGCGTTCGTAGCTCCGTAGGTCCGCAGCCTCGCCCGACAGGTGGCGCGCGATCG
>JBIOYF010000288.1:0-4934 GCA_044870035.1 Dehalococcoidia bacterium | reverse complement strand
ATCCGCCGATGTTCACCCCAATCGACGGCCGCACCAGCACCTCGTCGATGTGCACCGACGGCGGCTGCGTCAGCGCATAGAGCACAGCGTTCGCCAGGTCGTCCGGCGAGAGCAGCAGCCCCGGGTGTTCGCGCAGCGTGCGGTCGACGCCCTCCTGCGGCAGGTACTGGCCGCGGCGCACGCCTTCCTTCTCCGGATCGAGGCCGACGAAGCGCGCGGCTGTGTCGAGTACCTCCTGCGACCAGTTCCGCGCGAAGTTGGTCAGCGTCATCGCCGGCAGGATCGTGGTAACGCGGATGCCTGTCCCGTGTACCTCCGCGCGCAGCCCGTCGCCGATCGCATTCACGGCGTGCTTCGTTGCGGCGTACACATTGTTCGACTTGCCCATGTCGTGGCGCGTGGCGTTGCTGGAGATGTTCACGATGTCGCCGCCTGGAGGGCTGTTGTTCTTCATCACGCGCACCGCTTCGCGGCAGCCGATCAGCAGCGCCAGGATGTTCGTCTCCAGCATCTCGCGCCACTCTTCCGCATCGCCCTCCGTGATCGACGCCGGATAGCTCACGCCCGCGTTGTTCACCATGATGTCGACGCGGCCGAACTCCTTCGCCGCTCCGTCAATCAGATCGATGATGTCGCGCTCCTTGCGCATGTCGACCTGCTTCGCCAGCACCCGGCCGCCCGCGCCCTTGACCTTACCCGCCACCTCCTCGAGCGCCGATGCGTTCCGCCCGCCGATCGCGACTGCCGCGCCCTCGGCGCCCAGCGCGAGCGCCGTCGCCCGCCCGATGCCGCTGCTGCCGCCCGTGATCACCGCCACCTTGCCGTCTAGCCGTCCCATCTCGATCCTCCTTCTTGATTAGCGTTGTAGTATAGCTCCCATTTGTCGGGTCAAGTGAGGCGTTTCGAACTTCGGACCTCGAACGTCGAGCTAGTTCGCATACTCTGCTATTCTCCATGCGAGATGCGCTACTCCAACCTCCTCTCCCGCACGCTGCGACAGGCGCCGGCCGACGCCGAAACGCCCGGCCATCAGCTCCTGCTGCGCGCCGGCCTCGTTCAGCAGTTCTCCGCCGGCATCTACGCAATGCTCCCGATTGGCTGGCGCGCTATGCGCAACGTCGAGCGCGTCATCCGCGCCGAGATGGACGCAGCAGGCGGCCAAGAGGTGCGCCTGCCGTCGCTCCAGCCGCTCGAGCTGTGGGCGACGTCCGGCCGGCTCCAGACCTACATCCCGACGCCCCTCGTCGTGAGGGACCGCCGCGACCGCGAGCTCGTTCTCGCCCCGACGGCGGAGGAAGTCATCACGGAAGTCTTCAAACGACAGGTGCAGAGCTACCGCGAGTTGCCCGTGCTCGCCTACCAGATCCAGAACAAGTTCCGGAACGAGGTGCGGTCGCGCGGTGGCCTGATCCGCCTGCGCGAGTTCGTGATGAAGGACGCATACTCCTTCCACGCCGACTGGGACGACCTCGGCCGCGCCTACGACGCGATGTTCGCGGCCTATCACAACATCTTCCGCCGCTGCGGCGTCGCGGCGATCGCTGTGCATGCGGACTCGGGCGGCATCGGCGGCAAGGACAGCCAGGAGTTCATCCACCTGACCGAAGTCGGCGACGATCAGGTGCTCATCTGCAACAACTGCGGCTACGCGGCGAACGAGGAGAAGGCCGACCACAAGAAGCGCGCGCTGCCGCCGGAAGATCAGCAGCCCGTCGAGGAGGTCGCTACGCCCGGCCAGAAGACGATCGATGACCTGGTCGAGTTCCTCGGCGTGCCCCACTACAAGACGCTCAAGGCGGTCTTCTACGCCGCGAACAAAGAGCCCGTCTTCGTCGCCATCCGCGGCGATCTCGCCGTCAACGAGACCAAGCTGCGCAACGCGCTCGGCGGCGCCGAAGTGCGGCTGATGGACGACAAAGAGGTCGAGGCCGTCGGGCTCGTCGCCGGCTGCGCGTCGCCCGTCGGGCTGAAGGACAAGGCGAAGCGCGCCGTGCGCATCGTCGCGGACGACTCCGTGCTCGCGTCACACAACCTCGTCGGCGGCGCCAACAAGCCCGATGTCCACCTGCGCAACGTGAACTACGGCCGCGACTGGGAGGCCGACACGGTCGCCGACATCTCGCTCGCGCGCGAGGGCGATCCCTGCCCCCAGTGCGACGAGGGCGCGCTCGGCGTCCGGCGCGGCATCGAGGTCGGCCACATCTTCAAGCTGGGCACCCTCTACACCGAAAAGCTCGAAGCCACCTTCCTCGATCAGGAGGGCAAGCAGCGCCCGGCCGTCATGGGCTGCTACGGCATCGGCGTCGACCGGCTGCTCGGCACGATCATCGAAGCGAATCACGACGAGCGCGGGATCGTCTGGCCGGCCGAGGTCGCGCCGTTCGCCGTCCACCTCGTCGCGCTCAACCCGGACCGCTCGGACGTGCGCCTTGCCGCCGATCTGCTCTACGACGAGCTGCTCCTGCGCGGCGTCGAAGTGCTCTACGACGACCGCGAGGAGTCGCCCGGCGTCAAGTTCGCCGACGCCGACCTGCTCGGCATGCCGCTCCGCGTCACCGTCAGCCCGCGCACACTGGAGAACGCTTCCGTAGAGCTCAAACGCCGCACCGAAAAAGAGACGTCGCTGGTGCCGGCAGAGGAGGCCGTGGAGCGCGTAACGGCGCTCGTCGCAGAAATGTAGAGGCGACCTTTAGGTCGCCAGCGGCCGATCTCATCAAGGAGTTGTAGAGGCGACCTTTAGGTCGCCACCAGCCCATTTAGCCCCGCTGGTTCGTTCGCGTTCGCATCCCTACCAGCACACACGCTACACCCAGCCCCGCCAGCGCCTCGACCACGAGCCACGCGGCGCGCTGGCCCCAGTCCGCCGGCAGCCCCTGCACCGCGCTCGACGGCACGTGTACCATCGACAGCGCAGCGGCCAGCGCGGCCGCCGCGACGAACAGCGCGATGGATGCGAGCGCCGGAACGGGCGTCGAGCGGGGCAGATGTGGTCGTGCGATGAGCGCCATGTCGCTACTCTCCTAATCGACATGGTGCCGCTCCCTACGTAGCACGCCTATCGGGGAAGCCCCTGATTTGTAAGCAGATGTCATCCTGAGGCGCGCGGGGCGGGAAAGAGAAGGGCGGCAGCGGGGCGGAGGCCGAAGGACCTTTCGCCCCTATCGCGGACACCAGCTGCCTAGCTGACCGGCTGACCGGCTGACTAGCTGACCAACTGACCGGCTGCCTAGCTGACCGGCTTCCTCGCCACCAGCAGCAGGTTCACCCGCAGCGCCGCCAGCGCATCCATGCGGTTCACCGCGCGTTCGTACAGCACGCCCAGCGCGTACGGGACGAAGTGGAACGCCAGGTACTCCGGCTCCGTCTCGAAGCGATCCAGCCGCTCGACGCTGAGCCCCGCGCCCTCAGCCAACGCGCGCAGTCGCGACGCCGTGTTCGCGCGATACGCTGTCGGAAACACGTCGCGCGCATCGACGCCACGCCAGCCGTTGAACGCCACGTGCAGTCGCTGCGGCAGCGCGCGCGCCGCCAGCGTCACGTAGTGCCAGCGGTTCGGCGTCAGCACCAGCAGCCGGCCGCCCGGTCGTAGCACACGCGCCAGCTCGCGGAAGACCGGCTCCGGCTCTGTCAGGTGCTCCGCCACGTGCGACATCACGACCAGGTCGAACGTCTCGCTGCGAAACGGAAGCGATCGCAGGTCGGCCTTCGCGGCGTCGTCGATGTTCTCGTTGCCGCGCGGCTCGTTCGTCACGTCCACGCCCAAGACGCGTCGCACGCGACCGGCCAGCCGATGCTGGAACACGCGCCCGCTGCCGCACCCCGCGTCGAGCACGACCTGCTCCGGCCGCGCGAACTCATCGATCGTGTGCTGCAGCCGGTCGTACATCCCGCGGAACGACGTCGCGTAGAAGCGCCGCCGAAGCGCCTCTTTCCGCCAGCCGAACCCGAGGAAGCCCATGGAGATAGTGTGGCGATCGTCGAGCGCGCGGTCTAGCGCCGTATTGAGGGCCGCGTCGCCACGAAAAGCGATCGCCGTAGGACACCGGTGTCGACGCCATTCATGCCCCGCACTCGACGCTTCTGGCGGTCCTCGAACACATCGGCGCCGAGCTCCTGCCTCAGGCCCGGGGCGTGGCGCAAGTTCGCCTCATGAAGCGCGCGGAGCGTTCGACCGAACTCCGCCTGAACGCCCGTCTCGACGATGTCGGTGAACCCGGCAGAGCGAAGGAGCGCGGTCTGCTCCGCCCGCGAATACTGGCCGGGGTTGGCCTTCGCGTAGCGCCGCTGTTCGCTGACGGGCGCGTCGTGCGAGATGAAGATATTGAAGTACGCGATCCGGCCGCCCGGCTTCAGCACCCTGCGACACGCTCTCAGCACGGAGAGCTTCGCGCTCAGTCAGCAGAGGACGTCGCTGTGGATGACCGCGTCGAACGACTTCGAGCGAAACGGCAAATGCGTGCCGCTCGCCGCCGCGAACGCGCAGCGGCCGAAGACGCGCTGCTTGGTCGCGCGCGCCGCCGCCGTACGGATGCCCGAGAAGGGCACGTCCGTGAGCACCGCCTCGCAGCCGGTGCGCTTCGCAAGGTACAGGCCCGGCCAGCCCGTGCCAGCGCCCACCTCGAGCAGGCGCAGGCCGGGCCGCAGTTCGAGCGCTTCGGCCAAGAGATCGGCCTGAGCGGGCGTGGTATAGCTGATGATCCCCGCGTTGACGCCGAAGACCTCCCGCTCCACCGCCAGCTCCGCGCGCGACGGCGGCCGGCCATAGTACTTGAGGAAGTCGTCAAGCGTATTGCAGCGACCGCGCCGGGCCGTCACAGGTCTTCCCTCCAGCGCACGTCGTGCAGGCGCACCGCCTCGTCGAATGCGCGGCTTCATAGCGCCACCATCCTACCATCGCGACGGCCGGTGACGCAGCGGCCCCTCAGGGTTCTCCC
>JBIOYF010000287.1:0-8977 GCA_044870035.1 Dehalococcoidia bacterium | reverse complement strand
AGTACTCCCGACCAGCTTCGCTGTACCCTCAGTTTCTGGACCTCGCCACGTTTGCCGCGATAGTAGCACGCCTCGAAGCCTCAATCAACGACCGCCATACCGCTCATCGCTGGATCACCGGGCTGCCTTCTACAAGCCTCGCGAGCACGATGCCCGCGAAATAGAGCGCAATGATGGGCCCCGCTACGAGCGATTGCGTGACCGGGTCAATCGACGGCGTCACCACCGCCGACAAGACGAACGCACCTACGATCGCGATGCGCCACCAGCCGAGCAGCTGCCGCGACCGCACGACGCCGAGCTTCGCCAGCCCCATCACGATCAGCGGCATTTCGAAGACCAGTCCGGTCACCAGCATCAAGCGCGTCGCAAAGTTCAGGTATTTGCTCGCGCTGATCAGCGGCTGAATGTCCCCCGGCGGCTTGAGCAGGAACCCCAGCGCGGGTGGTAACTCTACATAATACGCGAACGCGCAGCCCGCCATGAACGCCAGCGACGCCGCAAGGACGACCGGCACAACCCAGCGCCTCTCATCTCTCGTTAGGCCCGGCCCGACGAACGCCAGGAGCTGATATACGAACATCGGCATCGCCATGGCAATGGCGAGCAACATCGACACACGAAAATACGTCGTCCAGCCCTCCAGCGGATCGAACGCGTAGATCTTGAAGTTGTCGATCCGGTCCTCGGCTGGTTGCTTCAGGAACCCGATGAACCAGTTCGCCAGCGGGTAGAAGGAGGCGCACAGCGCCACCACAAACGCCCCCGCGCACCACATCAGCCGCGTGCGCAGCTCCTGCAGGTGCTCCAGGATCGTGAGGATCTTGCCTTCTTCGCTGGCTGGCTTGGGTGGTGGCGGGCCCGCTGGGGCGTGGACGGGAGGTTGAACGGCCATGGGGCGTTAAGGTGGCGCGCGCTCGGCGGGCGTCTTTGGCTCTTCGACAGCGCTGCGGACGTCGCGGTCGACGCCGTCGAGGCCCTCCTTGATCGCCTTCGTGCCTTCTTCCAGTCCCTGGCCCACGTCCTTCCATTCGCCCTTCATGTCGTCGTACTCGTGCTCCAGCTCCTGCATCGTCTCGTTGAACTCCTTCGTGATCCGGGAGCTGTAGCGACGGAAGGCGCGGATGAAGCGAGCGAGCTGCGCGGCGAATTCAGGAAGGCGCTGCGGGCCCACGACGAGCACGGCCAGCACCAGGATGACCAGAAGTTCTGCGGGACCGACGCCGAGGAATTCCATACTCAAGACCGGCCGCCCGAAAACAGCGCGCCGCGCCTGGGCCCCCAAGCGGACCGTCGGCAGCGGCGCGGCGGTTAACGAGCTGGCTTGGTAGTCCTACTCGTCCTCGATACCGTGGTCCTTCAGGTAATCGATGGCGTCTTGGACTGTGACGATCTTCTCCGCGTCCTCGTCTGAGATTTCCACGGACTTCCCGTCCTTGCTGAACTCTTCCTCCATGGACATGATCAGTTCGACCAGGTCCAACGAGTCGGCGTTTAGATCGTCCACGAAGGACGCGTTGGGCACCACCTGATCTTCGTCGACGCCAAGCTGTTCGACGATCAGCTTGCGTACCCGCTCGAAGGTCGCTGCCACCTCCTCACCTCCTTTTTGCAGTGGCGTGATCGGGGTCTGCTTCTTGGCGCCGCCGATCGATCGATCCGAGGACGCCGTTGACAAACTTTGCCGAGTTCTCGCTGCCAAACTGCTTTGCGAGCTCGACTGCCTCGCTGATTGCGGCTCTTACCGGCGTCCTATTATCCTCCAGCATTTCCCGGATCGCAAGGCGCAGAATGTTGCGATCCACGGCCGGTAGTTGCTCCACAGGCCAGGCCGGTGCAGCACCGGCGATGACCTGGTCAATCTCATCTTGCTGTGCCAGCACACCTTCGATCAACTCCTTCGCAAAGGCTGCTGATTCAGGAGGCACTCGTTGACTGCCCACGATGCGCCTGAGCGCCTCGAGTGCCGCGTGACCGGAGTTGTCGGCCTCGTAGAGGGCCTGGAGCGCCGCGACGCGCGCCTGATGGCGGCTACCTCGCGCCATTAGTGCATCACCAGCCCACCATCGATAGCAAGCACGGCACCTGTAATGTACCCTGCCTCGTCGGAGGCCAGAAAGACCGCCGCGGGGGCGATCTCCTGGGCCGTGGCCCAGCGGCCCAGGGGCACCAGCCCCAGCACAGCTTGCTGCTGCTGCTCCGTCAGGTCCGCCGTCATCTCGGTCTTGACCAGGCCGGGCGCTATCACATTCGCCGTCACGTTGCGCGAGGCCACTTCCTTCGCGACCGACTTCGTAAAGCCGATCAGCCCTGCTTTCGCTGCCGCGTAGTTCGCCTGACCGGGGTTGCCGACCAGCCCCGCCACGCTGGAGACATTGATGATGCGGCCCGAGCGCTGCCGGATCATCGACCGCAGCGCCGCCTTCGTGCAAAGGAACGCGCCGCGCAGGTTGACGGACATCACGCGGTCCCACGCGTCCTCCGACATGCGCAGGAGCAGATCGTCTTCGGTCAGCCCGGCGTTGTTCACAAGGATGTGAAGCGCCTTGCACTTGGCGATCGTTTCTTCGACGATTCGCTTCGCGTCGCCCGCCTGCGATACGTCACCTTGAACGGCGAAGGCCTGCCCGCCGCAGTTGGCGATCTTCTGCACAACTTCATTCGCTGCTTCTGCATTCGTCACGTAGTTCACGCCGACCTTGGCGCCCTGCGCCGCCATCGCCAGGGCGATCGCCCGGCCGATGCCGCGTGAGCCGCCGGTGACGAGCGCAACCTTACCGGTCAGATCGAACATCGCGCTCTCATCATGATCGGGCCGCGAGGGGCAGGTCAAGGCGGAGTCGGCGTGGCGCGCGCTTCTGAACGCGCCTGCGCCAGATCGGAGACGTTCCGGACGGCAAGCGACCGGTCGATGCGCTTCGCGAGGCCGGTCAGGACGCGCCCCGGCCCGAACTCGATGACGGAATCGACGCCGTGTTCGCTCAGATAAGCCATCGTCCTGACCCACTGGACGGGCTTCACGAGCTGCTGGACCAGCTCGTCACGCAGCGCCTTGGCCGTTGCAATAGGTAGGCCGGTGGTATTAGCCACGATCGGCATGTTGGGATCGCGCATCGGCGCTGCCGCTACGGCGCGGGCCATGCCCTCGACGGCGGGCCGCATGAGCGATGTGTGAAACCCACCGCTCACGCGTAGCTTCACGCCACGCTGGGCGCCGCGCTCCAGCGCGAGCGCCATCGCGGCGTCGACAGCGTCCGGTGTCCCGCCGATCACGATTTGGCCCGGGGCGTTGACGTTGCCGAGCTCGGCGCCCGTGTCGTCGCAGATCGCCGACACGCTCGCTTCGTCCAGGCCGAGCAGGGCCGCCATCGATCCGGGCTGTTGTTCTGCCGCAAGCTGCATCAGCCGGCCGCGCTCCTGTACCAGCCGCAGGCCGTCTGCGAAGTCGAGCGCGCCCGCAGCGACCAGCGCGGTGTACTCGCCCATGCTGTGCCCCGCCATGAACGCCGGCGTCTCGTTCGGCAGCGTCCCGCTCTCTCGCGCTGCCTCTAAGCAAGCCAGGCTGGTTGTGAAGAGCGCCGGCTGAGCGTAGCGGGTGTCTTGCAGCTTGTCTTCAGGCCCTTCAAAGCACAGCCCCGAGACCGAGTAACCCAGCGTCTCGTCGGCGGCGTCGAACAGGCGTCGCGCGGGCGCCGAACCGTCGAACAGGTCGCGGCCCATGCCAACTTCCTGCACTCCCTGCCCGGGGAACAGCCAGGCCACGTGTTGCTCAGGCATACGTGCAGAGGATACCCGACGCGCGAGTGCGGGCTACTCCGGCAGCTCCGGCTTCGCGACCACGACGGCCTCGCGACCGCGGTAGAAGCCGCAGCTAGGGCATACCTGGTGTGAAAGGCGCGGCGCGTGGCAGCGTGAGCACTCGGTCAGGCGGGGTGCCTTCGTGCGAAGGTGGCTGCGCCGCTTCCCTTGTCGCGACTTGGGAGACTTCTTCTTTGGTACAGCTGGCATCAGTTCCTACTTCCTGCGAAGCGCTTGTAAGGCGCTCCAACGTTCGTCGGCGGGCGGCGAGCAATCGCAATCGCCCTCGTTCCAGTCCTTGCCGCACTGCGAGCAGAGCCCGCGGCAGTCGGCGCGGCAGAGCGGCTGCATGGGCAGCGCCACCGTCCAGAATTGCCGGATCGCCTCCTCCAGGTCAAGTATCTGTCGCTCGTCGATGCGGAACGCCTCGAGGTCATCCGGTCGCGGCAGCCTGACGCCGGTTTGGATGTTGGCTTTGGGGTAGAAGACCTCCTGGAAGTCCAGCGCGACCGGGACCTCGATCTCGCGCAGGCAGCGGGAGCATCTGTCGCGCTCGACGCCGTGGAGTGCCGCCGAGACGAGAATGCCTTCGTTCGTCCGCAGGAACCGGGCAGAGCCCGAGACGTCTCGGACCGCCGGGCCCTCTTCGTTGACCAGTGCCCGACCCTCAACGTCGTATTCCCTGGTTGAGCCCACGGGTTCCTTCAGCAGCGATGAGACGTTGTACTGAAGCGACACCGGCCAGTCCTCAGCTTCAGGATAGGGGGCGGGGGAAGCGGGGTCAAACCGCCCGCAGCCGGTTGCACGCAGGCAAACCGAAGCCTATAATCGCGTTGGGACGGCGGCCGGCGAATGCCTGTCGGTTCCTACTCGCGACGCTTGCCGCCTTGGGAGCCAGTTGTCCGCTCACTGCCAAGCACTGAGGCCATCGTACCCACCAGGCCCCCCGGCGGGAGACGGCCGGTGACCGCTGTGGCGAAGCTCTTTGCCCTCCAGCAGGTCGACCTTGACCTCGAGTCACACCGTACCTCCCTCGCGGATGCCGAAGCGCGCATCGGCGACACTGACGAGCTGACTGAGGCGCGCGAGGAGGCGGCTCGCCGGAAGGAAGCGCTGCGGGTTGCAGAGCAGAACTTCAAGGAGCGCGAGTACGAGGCGGACGAGCTGCTGCACAAGATCGAGCCGCTGGAGAAGAAGCTCTACCAGGGCACGATCCTCAACCCGAAGGAGCTCGACGACTTGCAGCAGGACATCGAGAGCTTGAAGCGCCGACGCAGCCAGCTGGACGACCAGGCCATCGAAGCGATGGAAGCGCTCGATGAGGCGCAGCGCGCAATGAAGGACGCGGAGCAACGCCTGGACGACCTGGAGAAGGAACACCAGTCGGGCCAGCTCGGCTTGCGCTCGCAAATTGCGCAGATGCAGGCCGAGATCGCCGCGCTGGAAGGCGAGCGCGGCGAACAGGCGTCGGAGGTCGAGCCGTCGCTGCTGCAGCTCTACGAACGGATCGTCGCGACGCGACCGCGCGCGGTGGCGAGGGTGGAAGGCGGCGCCTGCCTGGGCTGTCGCATCTCACTGCCGAGCAGTCTGGTCCAGCGCGCGCGCAACGGCAACGAGATCGTCCAGTGCAGCAGCTGCGAACGCATCCTCTACGTGAGCTGAGATGAAGGCGATCGGTTTCTTCCGCGAGCAGGCACAGACGGCCAAAGGCGAGTCGCTTTCGGCGCAGAACAAGGCCTTTCTCGAGTTCTGCGACCACCACGGCTACGACGTCGCTGTCACGTTCGTCGAGACGGTTGACACGAACGGAGGTCGCTCCGGCTTCCGCCAGCTGATCGACTACCTGCGGCGGCCGGAGCACGGCTTCATCGTCGTGGTGGCGCGCTCGCTGGAAATGATGGGCGGTAATCGACAGGAGTCGGTGCGGCGCTACTTCCAGCTCCAGAGCCTTGGCGCGCAGGTGTCCTTCCTGAGCGGAGCGGCCGATCCGATTCCGGAGCTGGTACGCAGCTGGGCGGACGAATCGGGCCGCGAACGGCTGGGCGACCGCGTGCGCGCGGCAATGCGGCGCAAGGCCGTGCGCGGCGAGGTGTTGGGCCGGCCGCCCTATGGCTACCACGTCGGAATGCGGCGGCGGCTGGAGCTGGTGCAGGACGAGGCCGTGCTCGTTCGCTACATCTTCCGGCTGTACCTGCAAGAGGGGCTGGGCATCCGGCTCATCGCGCGCCGCCTGAACGAGGAGGGCTACCGCACGCGCCGCGGCGGCAACTGGAGCATGGTGAGCATCCGCGATATCCTGCGCAACCGCGTGTACCTGGGCACGTATTCTCGCTTCGGCGTGCGCGTGCCGGGCAGCCATCCGGCGCTGATTACGCCGGACGACTTTCGGGCCGTGCAGGACCGGCTGAAC
Source organism: Dehalococcoidia bacterium (assembly GCA_044870035.1). Lineage (GTDB taxonomy): Bacteria > Chloroflexota > Dehalococcoidia > DSTF01 > RBG-16-68-14 > JBBDXS01. The sequence continues at coordinate 2,769 of JBIOYF010000287.1, read as the reverse complement.
GCGCGGCGCAACAACTACTCCAAGCGGCAGCCCTCGCCGTTCCTGCTGGCCGGGCTGGTGCAGTGCGGGCACTGCGGCAACAAGATTATCGGCGTGAGCCGGCGACAGAGCTGGCGCCGGCGCAGCGGGAGCGAAGGCAAGGCGTCGTACCGCTACTACCAGTGCGAGTCGCGGACGAACCAGAGCATGTGCGACTACCATACGCAGCGCGCCGACGAGCTGGAGGAGCGGGTGCGCGCGTCGCTGGGGAGCATGGACGGCGACGCGCTGCCCGACTTCGCCGGGAACGAGAAGCAGGTGATGGCGGAGTGGGAGGAGAAGGCCGAGCGGCTGCGCAATCGCCTGCGCACGCTGGACCGCCGGATGGAGGACCAGTTCGCTGCGGCGGCGAAGGGCCGGATCACGCATGAGCAGCTCCAGAAGCTGAGCACCAGCACGGCCGCGCAGTGGCTGGAGCTGGACGACGAGCGCGAGGACATTGAGCGGCGCGTCCAGGAGCAGGCCAATGCCGGCGATCGGCTGCGCGGTCGCAAGAAGGCGCTCGCGTCGCTGCTGGACGGCTGGCCCGCGCTCGGCATGCCGGAGAAGCAGTCGTTGCTGCGCGAAGTGGTCGACCGGGTTGTCGTACTCGATGAGGGGATCCAGGTCGTGATGCGACCGTGAAGGTCGTCGCGTACACCGACGGCGCGTCGCGCGGCAACCCGGGCCCTTCGTCGTTCGGCGTCGTCGTGTTCGACGCGGACGGGCGGCAGGTGCATAGCGTTTCGCAGGCGCTGGGGCGCGCGACGAACAACCAGGCGGAGTATCGCGGCGCGATTGCGGCGCTGGAGGCGGCGCTGGGCTTGGGCGCGCGCGAGGTGGAGCTGCGCATGGACTCCGAGCTGGTGGTGCGGCAGCTGAGCGGTCGATATAAGGTGCGCAACCCGGCGTTGATCCCGCTGCACAGCCGCATCCAGTACCTGCGCAAGCAGTTCGAACGAGTCGTGATCGTGCACGTGCCGCGGGCGCAGAACCGGGAGGCGGACCGGCTGGCGAACGAGGCGCTGGACAAGACCTCCACCCCGAACTGACCCCTCGATAAGGGCCAGGGGCCAAGGGTCGAGGGCCGAGGGTCGAGGGTCGAGGGTTCCTTCCACCTGAGGCGGACAGGTGGCTGCGCTCAGGAGAGGCTCCCCACCTCTCATTTTGAATTGTTTTCGCGAAAAAAAAGAAAAAACCGCCTGTTTGAATCTGCCCGGCGAGATTTTTCCAATTGTTTGGCCCGGGGCCCGGTTGGCTGAGACGCATGTCGTGCGGTCCATGGGGCGAGGATACGCGTTCGCGGGGAAAGCGCGAAGCGTCGGATGTCACCAGGTCTGGAGGCGAGAGTGGGGAGACGGGAAGCGGGAAGGCGGACCGGCTGGCGAACGAGGCGCTGGATCACGTCGCTAGTCGCTAGTCGCTGGTGGCTGGTACGGCTTGTGCCTCGAACTTCGAACGTCGAGCTTCGAACCCCTACGTCCGGCGTCTCGTGATAGAAGAATGAGCGGGAGCCAGGGGGCCTGTACGCCGGGTTCTGTAGTCGCCAAAGGCGACCGGTGGCCATCTATCTAGGCCCGCCGTTGCCGACGGGCTCGAGCGGCCTACCCGAGGACGGAGCCGGGCGCTCCTGTCCTTCCGAGGAAGGACTGTCCTCCTATTTGGCCTTGCTCCGGGTGGGGTTTGCCCAGCTCCCCTCGTTGCCGAGGGGACTGGTGCGCTCTTACCGCACCTTTTCACCCTTGTCCTTCCGGTCCTTCGACAAGCTCAGGATGGCGGAAGGACGGTTCACGTTTCTGTGGCACTTTCCGTCGAGTCGCCTCGCCCGGGAGTTACCCGGCACCCTGCCCGGCGGAGCCCGGACGTTCCTCCCTTCCGGCAAGCGGAAGGGCGGCCACCCGGCCTCCTGACTCCGTTGCATTGTAGCACTGCGGCCCGTCAGCTCGTCAGCCCGTCAGCTTGTCAGCTGCTCTCACCCCATCAGGCTGTCAGCTTGTCAGCTGCCTTCACCCCATCAGGCCGTCAGCTTGTCAGCCCGTCAGCTTGTCAGCTGCCTTCACCCCCTGGCCCGGTCTCCCGCGAGCGGGCGAGGGGCAGGGCCGTAGCAGCGGCAGGGTCGTAGGTGTAGGCAAGTCGTTGTTGTTGCGGCGCGGCGGCGGCGTGGAGTACGCTGCGCGCGCACTTGGTGGCAGGAGGCGACGTGGGGAGACGACGGTGGCTGGTCCTAGTTCTGCTGCTCGGCGGCGTGAGCAGCGGCTTGATCTGCTCCAGCGGCCGGCTCGTCTCGGGCGCGCAGTTAGCGCCCAAGCCGGAAGTCTCGAAGGGAAACGTCCCTCTGGCGAGCGGCGTCCTGCGCGACGCCGTTGAGAAGATCGGGCGCGGCGAGAGCGCAGCCGCCGGCGTCGATGTTGTTGGCGACAAGATACGCGTTGAGGTCATCCACACGCTCGGCGATGCCTCGGCTCGGCAAGTCGTAGAGAAGCACGGCGGGACAGTCGAGGGGCAGATCAAGGGTCTCGTCCAGGCGCTTGTGCCAATCGATCAGCTGGCACCGCTAGAAGCTGAAGACGGCGTGCGCTATCTGCGGCCGCCGCTGGACGCGAACATTCCGATAGATCCTCCTGTTCAGCGCCACGGCGGCGGATGGATTGCGGGCGGGGCGATCGTTGGCCAAGAAGTGCAAAAGACAAACGCTGATGACTGGCACGCCGCGGGATACACAGGCAGCGGCGTAAAGGTGGGGATCATCGA
>JBIOYF010000286.1:0-3182 GCA_044870035.1 Dehalococcoidia bacterium | reverse complement strand
CGCCAACCCGGAGCCAACTCCCGAAGAGGTCTGTCCGTTCTGAGGTAGCTACTCCGTAAGCCGTCTGTACAGCGTCGGCAGCCGGCTCGGCAGCGCTTCGATGTCCGGCAGGACGGCGTAGGGGCGCCGCTTGCTGCGCCCTGCTGCTTGCCGCGCCCTGCTGCTTGCCCTGCCCCCTACTCCGTAAGCCGTCTATACAACGTCGGCAGTCTGCTCGGCAGCGCTTCGATATCCGCGAGGACTTCGTAGCCCATGTCTTCGCACATCTGGCCCAGGTAGTCGTGGCCCTCTTTGTCCACCGTCAGCGCGAAGGGCGTGATGCCCTTCCGGCGCGCCTCCACCAGCGCCTGCTTCGTGTCGTGGATGGCGTACTCCTTCTCCGTGCGGTCGCGGCCGTAGCCGTGGTCCTGCGGCCGCCCGTCCGACACGAGAAAGAGGATCCTTACCTTCGCATCGTGCGCCTCCAGCTTGGCGGTCGCGTGGCGGATCGCCGGTCCCATGCGCGTCGAGCGGATCGGCGCGATCTTGTCGATGCGCCGCACGACGCGGTCGCTGAACGGCTCGGCTAGGTCTTTGATCACGTAGAACTCCACGTTGTCGCGGCCGTAGCCGGAGAAGCCGTAGATGCCGTACGTGTCGCCGATCGTCTCCAGCGCCTTGATCAGCAGCACGGTGCTCTCTTTCTCCAGATCGATGATGCGTTTGGGCGGCATCACGGCCTGCGAGGCGCGCCGCTGCGCCAGCCACTGGAAGTACTTGCGCGGATCGTCGTCGAACTCCGGCTCGTCGTGATACTTCTGCTTGCGCTTCTCGATCTCCTCGTCCGTCGACGCGCTCATGTCGAGCAGGAACGCCACCGCTACGTCGCGCTCGACCTTGTTGCGACGCCAGTAGATCTTGTCCTGGTGCGGGTGGCCCGCCTTCTTTTCGATAACGTACTCCAGCAGCAGGTCCAGGTCGTACTCCTCGCCGTCGTGCAGGCGTTTGATCTTGCGGAACAGCTCCGGCCGCAGCAGCTCGAACTGGCGGCGCGTCTCCGCGACGAGCGCCGAGTTCTCCCGCAGCGTCTTCTCGAAGAAATCGTCCGAGCCCTCGTCGAGCACCTGCTCGTGCACGCAGCACCAGCCCGGCTTGTAGTCGGCGGCGCGGAAGTCCCACTCGTCGTAGTAGAACGCTTTGACTTCCTTCTCGAGCGCCTCTTCTTCGCCCGCGTCGCTGAGCGGTGTCCCATCCTCGATGTCGAGCTTCTGGTCCGGGATCGGCGTACCGGCCTCCTTCTCCAGGTTGCTCAAAAACAGCCCGATCGTCGACGCGAGGTCCGCTTCCGCCTGCAGCCCGATGCTGATCTCGACGCTCTTCTCCAGCAGCTCCCTGAGCTGCTCTGCGGTCAGCGGCGAGAGGTCGCCGGCGTTCTGGTCGCCTTCCTTCATCCGCAGGCGCATCAGGAGCTGCACCAGCTCCGGCTTGAAGTCGCCGCGGAAGTCGACGGGCTGCGGGCTCTTGTACTCCTGCTCCGCGCCCTGCGGCATCGGCGACATGTCGGGATCGCCGCGCCCGGCCGGCGTCGAGAGCATCATGTCGAGCGTCTCGTCGCCCAGCTCCTCCCATTCGAGCGCCTCCAGCTCCTCGGGCGTCAGGTTGGGCACGCGCAGGACGAGCGCGTAGAGCAGCAGCGTCGCTTCAGCCGCGTCCTCCACCCTGGCGACGGGATCGCGCATCGTGTTGAGCAGCCGCAGCGCTTCGGCGAGCGCCTCGTTCAGCCGCTCCGGCCAGACGATCGTGCGGGCGCCGTCGAGGCTGGCGCGCACCAGGTTTTCGACCAGCGCCTGGCGCAGCGGCAGCGCGCGCACCTCCGGCCGGCGCTCCAGCTCGGCTTCCTGCGTCTGCCCCCACGACCTGCGGATGCCGCTGTACTCGCGGCGGACGCGCGCGTCGATACGCGCGTCCTCCACGATGGTGAAGAGATCGAGTGCGAGCTGGCGGTCGTCGAACAGGTCGAAGAAGCGCTCCATGTCGGTAAGCCACTTCGCCTCTCCGCCGTTCGTACCGCGCCGCGCTTGCTCGATCGTTCCGCGGCGGCGCGGCAGCACGTTGCCGTCACGCTCGAAGCGGAACCAGAAGCTGCCGAACTCAAGGTGCGCCGATTGGTGTGTGGCGTACACTTTGTAAACGGCGAAGTTCTGCTTCTTCTCCACGTGCTCGTCGACGAACTCTGGCAGGAAGACCGTCGTCCCTTCCGTGCTCGGCCGCTCCTCGGACACCCAGCCGATGCCCTTCTCGGCCAGCGCCGTCGCCGGCTGGATCGAGACCTCGGTGCCGGTGAGCGCCTTGCAGTAGAGGCGCAGCACGCCGCCCGCCTGCGACAGCTCGATGCGCGACGAGAGCTGGCGCAGCACGTCCTCGCCCTTGCCGGACTCCAGGCGGAAGTACGCCTCACCGCCGGCGGTCGTCGTCTCGAGGATGTTGCGCCCGGCGGAGTGCCAGCGATGCAGATCGCCCGGCCGGATGCGACGCAGCACGCTCGGCGCGCTCTTCAGGAACTCCATCGCCGCCGCCGGCGAACCGACGGCCAGCTCCTCGGCGAGGCCGAGCAGATCGCGGTGCGCGTCGCGGTCGACGTCCGCAAGCGCTTCCGTCGCTTCGGCGAAGAGCGGGTACGCGTGCCGGCCGAGATGCCCGGCCACCTGGCTGCCCAGCACCAGCAGGCGCGCGCGCTGCTCCGCCTCAATCGGGTCGAGCAGCGTGGCGCCGCGCTGAAAGAGCTGGCGCACGTCGGCCCAGCTCGCCTCGGCCACCGCGCCGGCCAGCGTGAGGAACGGCGCGCGGTCCTCGCGGCTGAGCATGGTGAAGAGATGCGGCGCCGCGTCCAGGCAGTCGGTCGCCAGCTCGTACGATCGTTCGGCGACGGTCTCAACGAGCGCGACGAGGCGCGCAAGCTGTTCCATCGTCAGCAGCGGCAGCAGCGCCGGCCCCGCGGCGAAGAACATCGACGCCAGCGAGATCGACTTCCAGTGGCCTCGGTAGAGGTGCCGCCCGAGCGCCGCCCACTCGGTCATGCGTTGTTCGTCCAGGTAGGCGACGGCGCGCGGGCTGGCCCGGAAGTACGACGCCGCGACGACGGACGACTGCTCGGCCAGGTCGCGGCCCGCGTGTACCCAGCGCCGGAACGCCGCCGGGCTGAG
>JBIOYF010000285.1:0-3792 GCA_044870035.1 Dehalococcoidia bacterium | reverse complement strand
AGTCCTCTGAGTACACACCGGCCTGCCGGCCCAGCCACACGGTGACGACGAAGTCCTCTCGATACGGATGCGCCGTCATCACCAATCGCTCGTCGATCTCGCCGATCAGGTCCTGGACTTCGTCCTCTGAGTAGTTGTCGGGCACGCACAGCGTCGCGTGCACCACATCGAGGCCGTAGTGGATGTCGATGCGCCCCAGCTCAGCGCCGTCCGCGCTGATGGTGAACGACTCCGAGTCCGACGTGCGCATCTCGCGCTCGAACTGATAGCTGGGCATCGGCCGGCTTCCTCCGTCCTAGTTGTTGGCCGTTGGTTGTTGGTGCGGCATGATCAGCGACCAACGCCTGACCCTATCTCCGCCCGCTGAACATCTTCCGGATGTCGTCGAAGAACGACCGGCGACCCATCCGCCGGACGAAGTTTCTCCAGGCTTCTTCCGCCGAAGCGGACCGCTCCAGCCCTCGCACGCGTTCTTCCATGACGTCGCGCACGCGACCTTCCTCGCCCGCGTCCAGCCAGTAGCCGTGCTGCTCCGCACATGTGTCCAGCTCCAGGTTGTAAGCACGGTAATTGAACGCGACCATCTGCTTGCCGCAGACCAGGCACAGGAGCGAACTCTCCCGCTTCGCGTACTCGAGCGTCCCGCGCCGCTGCTCCTCGTCGCCGACGGTCGCCTCGATCTGGCCGAGCTCGTCGTTTTCGAGCCAGCGGCCGTTGCACTCCGGACAGCGCTCCACCTCGATGTCCTTGTAGCGCTCCGTCTGCAGCTCCGCTCCGTCGCGCGGACACTTCAACATGGTCCTTCGTCCTTAGTTGCTCGGAGCTGGCGCACGGCGTGCGCCAACCGCCCCGATCGCACCAACATGATCGGCGTAGTGGTTGTACGTTACGCCACGCAGCCATTCCCAGAGCGGCCAGCCATCCTCGCCGTCCTTGCGCGGCCGGACGTGGCTCGTTGTGCCGTGCTGAGCGATCCCCAGCTCCTCCGAGAGCTGTTCATCGGAGAACGACTCGATCGCAGCGAGGAGCCGCGCATGCCCCTCGTTCGCCAGCGCCCGCACGTCATCCAGCGAGAGGGCGCGAAGCCGTTCGTGCTGCCAGGCGTTGCGTCCGTCCTGGCTCCAGTCCATCTCCGGCGGCGGCGGCGTGTCGCTGCCGTAGCACGACAGCGCCGTCGGCAGCTCGCCCGACAGGAGCGCCTCGAGCTGGCCGGCCATCCATTGCTCGTCCGCGCCGACGTGCGCCATGACGTCTCGCACGCTCCACGCGCCGCACGTGCCGGCCGTCGTCAGCATGTCAGGCGGCACGTCGGCGATAGCCTCTGAGAACTCCCGGTACGCCTCGTGAACGCGTTCGAGTAGGTCAGCGCGGGTCGGCGAAGATTCGGCGCTCATTTACGGGACGCGGACCTGGCCGTTGCCCAGCACCACCCACTTGTATGTCGTGATCTCCTGCAGCCCCACCGGGCCGCGCGCGTGGAACTTCTGCGTCGAGTCGATGATCTCCGCACCCAGGCCGAACTGCGCGCCGTCCGTGAACTGCGTCGACGCGTTCACGTAGACCACCGCCGTATCGACCTCCTGGACGAAGCGGCGCGCCGCGCTGTAGTCCTCGGTCACGATCGCGTCCGAGTGGCCCGTGCCGTACTCGTAGATCAGGTCGAGCGCCTCGTCCAGCGAGTCGACCACCTTGATCGTCGCGACGAGCGCCAGGTGCTCCTTCCCGAAATCGTCCGGCTCCGCCGCGTTCGCCAGCACGTTCGCCACGTTCGCACGCTTCACGATGTCCAGCGCGAGCGGGTCGCAGCGCATCTCGACGCCCTTCTCCGCCCAGCGTTGCGCAAGCTTCGGCAAGTACGTCGTGGCTACATCGCGATGCACCAGCAGCGTGTCGAGCGCGTTGCAGATGCTCGGCCGCCGCGTCTTCGCGTTGTCCGCGATCTCCAGCGCCTTCTCTAGATCGGCCGACTGGTCGACGTACGTGTGGCAGACGCCCACGCCGCCGATCAGCACCGGCATCTTCGCGTGCTCCAGCACGACGTCGATCAGCCCGCCGCCGCGCGGCACGACGAGATCGATGTACTGGCGCATCGACAGCAGCTCCGGCACCAGCGCCCGGTCCGTCGACTCGACGAACTGGATCGCTCCGTCCGGCACGCCTGCGCCGGCCGCCGCCCGGCCGATGACCCGGGCGATCGTACTGTTCGAGTGGAACGCCTCTTTGCCGCCGCGCAGGACTGTCGCGTTGCCCGCCTTCAGGCAGACCGATGCGATATCAACCGTCACGTTGGGCCGCGCTTCGTAGATGCAGAGCACGACGCCCAGCGGCACGCGCGTCTTGCCGACGAGCAGCCCGTTCGGCAATCGACGCTGGTCGAAGCCCTCGCCGACCGGATCGGGCAGCGACGCGACGTTGCGGACATCGCCGGCGTACTGCTCCAAACGCTCGGCCGTCAGCAGCAGCCGGTCGATGATGTAGCCTGTGACGCCCGCCTCGCGCGCCGACTGGATATCGTGCTGGTTGGCTCGTAGGATCTCGTCCTGGTGCGCCGCCAGCGCGTCCGCGATGGCGAGCAGCGCGCGGTTCTTCACGTCCGTCCCCAGCGTCGCCAGCCGCCGCGCGGCCAGCTTCGCGGTCCGGCCCAACAACTGTAGGTCTACGCCCGTCGCCGCTGTCGTCGTCATCTGTCCACCCCCGGTCTGGGGGTGCGGTCAGTGTACCTGCTTCGAGAAGGGAAGTGAAGTTGGGCCGTGTGCTAGCCGACAGCCACCGGCAAGCGAAAGGACGGCGCCGGCAGGTATTCCGCCTCTCCCTCCCCGCTCAGGAGAGGCGTGGCAGCGCTATCTTCCGGGGACGGCAGCGGTGGCGGCGCTTCGTTGCTGTTTTGCCCGCGAAGGAACTGGGCAGCGCCACGCACCGCGTCTCCGTCCATCCGGCCCCCTGTCACCGCGAAGAGGTATGCGAGAAACCCGAGAAAATCGGCGACCGATGCTCTACTCTCGAAACGCATGGCGGGGTGCCTCCCATGAGGACAGGGTACGCCAATTTGAAGGGCAAGAACCGCCGCAACACTCCGATTCTACATCAAACCTACTTTCAGCCGAGTCACTTAGCGCTCCGAAGGCATTGCAGCCACGTTACAGAACCATATATGCACGCGACAATCCCCTGGTGGCGCCTCTTGGCGGTCCTGAAGGTGTTCAGGAACAAACCACCCCATTCCAGCGTCCTATATGCGAACAGACAGTCCACTTTCAACGATAGGGAGGCCCAGCCATGAAACGCCTGCTGCCCTTGTCCGCCGCTCTCGTGGTCCTCACCATCGCCGCCGTTGCGACGGCCTTCGCTCTAGGAGGCGACTCCGGCGGCCCGGAGAAGAACGGCGCGCGGCAAGCTGCGGAGGACGAGGCCCAACCCGGCGTCGCTGCCATGTGCGTCGAGGGCGTGCCAGACTGCAACGACATGGTCGTAGAACCGGACGGCGCGGGAACCGAGCCGTGCCCAGTCACATCCGCGGGCGAATGCGATGCAGTCGACGGCCCGCCACCTATTCGCTCCGATGAAGGCATCGATCCCGATGAGTGCAGTCTGGTCCACAACATCGACGCCTGCAGCCCGGACGAGATCGCGCGAATGAAGGGGAGCGCGACATTCGACATAACGGTGCCTTTCACCACAGCCGTCACTGACGAAGACCTCAAGATGGCCAATGAAGTCGTGCTGGCCTTCGACGCGAACGCGGACTTCCTCGTTCAGGAGTCGTTCCCGCCGACGGGCCGCGCCAGCGTCAGG
>JBIOYF010000284.1:0-13114 GCA_044870035.1 Dehalococcoidia bacterium | reverse complement strand
AACGTGGAGCCGCGTCCGCGCTGGCTCTCCGCCCAGATGCGGCCGCCGTGCGCCTCGATGATGCCGTAGCAGATCGTCAGGCCCAGGCCGGTGCCTTCGCCGGGGTCCTTCGTTGTAAAGAACGGATCGAAGATGCGGCGCAGCGTCTCGCTGTCGATACCGGGCCCGCTGTCGCGGAAGACGATGCGGATGTTGTCGCCGTCCTGGCGCGTCTGCACGGTCAGCTTGCCCTCGCCCTGCTCCGCCAGCATCGCCTGTTCGGCGTTGATGATCACGTTGAGGAACACCTGCTGCATCTGGTTCGCGTCGACCATCGTCTCCGGCAGCTTCGGATCGAGGTCCAGCTCGACGTCGATGTTCTTGACGCGCAGGTCGTAGTTGCGCAGCTCCAGCACGCGTTCGAGCAGGACGTTGAGGTTGACGATCTCCTTGTCGGCGCGCCGCCGCCGCGCGAACGAGAGCAGGTTCTGCACGATCTTGGCCGCGCGCTCCGCCTCCGCGTAGATCGTGTCGATGTCGCGGCGCATCGCTTCGTCCAGGTCGCGCGCCAGCAAGAGCTGCGCGAAGCCCATAATGCCCGTGAGCGGGTTGTTCAGCTCGTGCGCGACACCGGAGACGAGCTGTCCGACCGAAACCATCTTCTCGGACTGAAGGAGACGCTCCTGCATGAGCCGCTCCTCCGTCACGTCGCGCAGCACGACGACGGCTGCCGACCCCTCGGGGGAGTTGGCGAGCGGCGCAGCGACCGCGGTCAGATAGCGCCGTCCGGCGGCAGCGCTGTCGATACTCAGGTCTCGACCGGCGGTCTGCTTCTGCGACGCGAGCGCCTCCTGCGCTATCTCCGCGAGCGGCGTCTCAGCGAGCGGCGAGCCTGCGACGAGCGGCTGCCCGGAGAGTGCGGAGAGCTGCTCGGCGGCGGCCTGGTTGAGCGACGTCACGCGCAGCGACGCATCGATGAGCACCACTCCGTCCGGGATGCTGTCCGTCAGAGAGGCGAGATGGGCGCGCTCGGCGAGCTGCTGGACGGACGCCCGCTCCAAGGCGAGCGAGAGCTGGTTGGCCACCGTGAAGAACGTACGCTGCTTCGCCGAGTCGAACGCGGCCTGCTGGTCGGACGCGATGCGCAGCAGCCCGGTCACTTCGCCGTTGGTCACGAGCGGCGCGTCGAGCACGCTCGCCAGGTTGCCCAACCTGCGTGACGGGCCGTTCTGCGATGGCAGGCGCTGCGCGTGGAACGCCGGTCGATCGCACTTCGTGTGCTTCTCGCCGGTCAGGCGCACGAACGCATCGGTGGCCGCGGCTGCCGTCGTCGCCGCAACACCGGCGGGCACATCCGCGGCGGAATAAATGGTCGCGAAGTCTTCGTTGCCGCGACAGGTCACGGCGGCAGCAATCTGGAAGCCCAGCGCCGGCGCGAGCACCTCAACCCCGGTCCGGACGATCTGGTCGCCGCTCAGGGAGTAGCTGAGCCGCCTGGTCAGCTCATCGAAGACCGGCAGGTCACCGGCTGGTCCTTGCGCGGCCTCCGCCGCGGGCCGCCGGAGCGCCGCGCCGAGCTGGAAGGCAAGCGCTGCAACCGCCGCGACCTCTTGCTCGCGCAGGTCCGGCGAGACGAGGCAGAGGATCGCCGGCCGATCGACGCCGAGCTTGAGCGACACGGCCAAGAGCATGCCGGGCGTGCGGGCCGTCAGCAGCTCGCGGGAGGAGCCGTTGCTGGTTGCCGTGAAGGCCGCACGCGCGTCGCGCTCCACGAGCGGCCGGCCACGGGCGATAGCCGCGGCCAGGCGCGGCAGCCGCAGTGACTTGCCCCAGACGTCGCTGGCAAGCGGCAGCGTCGCCCGCTCGACCGCGAATGTGCCGTCGGCGGCCTGCGCCAGGAGCGCCCAGCCGACACCTCTGTCGCTCAGGCGGCGAGTGAGCAGATCGAGCGCTTCGTCGGGCGTCGTGTCGTCCAGAAGATGAGCTATCGATAGGAGGGCGTCGGGGAGCGACTCACGGGCCCCTCGCGGCGCGCGGTTTTGGATCAAGGGCCAGCCTCCAGCCTGCCCGGGGAGCTCAACACTAGCACCATTATGCCGCAGCGCGCGGGAGAGTCAATCGGGCCGGCACTTAGGGCCGGCGAAGATCAGCGCGCCCGTTGACCTCGCTTCCTTCACATCAATACACTGCGATCAGAGGAGCCTTCCTCAGATGCAGATGCCCCGGTCCGTACGAAGTAGACGAACGTGAGCCCTTCCGAAGCTGCGCCCCCCGAGCCGCCTGTGCTCGAAGCGCTGAACGGGCGCGCTCGGCGCACGCCCGTCCTTGGCGTGAGCCTCGCGTTGCTCTCCGCGGCGACCGTGGCAGTGATCGCCGTCACTAGCTGCTTCGGGACTGGCTTCGTCTGGACACCGGCCACGCCGACCCCAACTTGGACGGCGACCCCGACGAGCACGTCCACGCCGACGTCGACGTCAACGCCCACGATCACGTCGACGCCCACCGCCACGTCGACGCCGCTGCCCAAACCGCAGCAACCGCCGCCCGGGCCGGACGAACACTGGGTGGACATCGACATCAGCGCGCAGACCGCGACGGGCATGCTCGGCGCGACACCCTGGTACGTCGCGCTGGTAACGACGGGGAAGGACGGCTGGGTGACGCCGTTCGGCGAGTTCCGCATCCTCTACCGCGTCTACGACGAGACGATGACCTCGGCATCGATCGGCGCGGAGGAGTACTACGTGCTCGACCACGTGCTCTTCACGCAGTACTTCACCAACGAGGGCCACGGGCTGCACCTTAACTACTGGCGGCCGGACTCCGTCTTCGGCAACCAGCGCACCAGCCACGGTTGCGTCGGCATGCGCTACGCCGATGCGGAGTTCTTCTGGAACTTCGTTAACGTCGGCAGCCGCGTTGTGATCCACGAATAAGGCGCTGTCCCTAACGCCGGACGCGCAGTAAGCTACCCCCAATGCTGCGATCGGGATACGGCACGCTGGCCCTGTATCTGGTAACGGCCATCGCATACATCGCGCTCAGCGTCGCGTTTCCTCGCGCCATCCTCTCCTGGGTCGAAGGCGCCTTCGTGCTCATCCTGGTCTTCGGTCTGGCGCCATACATCTATAGGCGGCTGCGTCGATGAGCTGGGTAGCGCACGACATGGAGCCGTACGCGATCCAGCGCCATCTGGGCAAGCGCGTCGCGATCATCCCGCTGTTGATCGGCTCCTATGCTCCCGACCTCAGCACAAAGTGGTTCGTCTACGGCATCAGCGTCTTCGGCTTCAACCTCAAGGCGGACGACCCGGCGCAGTTCCACCGGGGCTGGCCCGGCGTAGGCTTCACGCACTCGCTGCTGTTCGGCGTGGTGGTAGCGCTGATCATCCTGCTGCTGACGAAGCGGCGCATCTGGGCGTTCAGCTTCTTGATCGGCCAGTGGTCGCACGCGCTGACCGACATGGGCGACACCGTCGGGACGATGCTGTTCTTCCCATGGACGCAGCACTTCGCGATCGGAGCGTGGCAGTACGCCGGCCAGACCGGCCGCTTCAACGACGCGGGCGCCTACTTTAGCGGGCCGGGCTTCGTCTGGGACGGGATCTGGATCGTCATCGCCAGCTTCGGCTGGAAGATCTATACGCGTTCGTACTTCGAAGAGACGGTCGCCGCGGGCGATCCGATCTGGTCCTGGGCGATAGCGACGTTCCCTATGGCCGTCGTCATGGCGCTCTACCGTGCCAGCTACTTCTACGGCGCCTGCCGCTGGATCACCTGGGTGATCTGGGCGCACGTCACGCACAACTACCAGTTCGACGTCACGTGGGGCGGACCGATGTGGGTCAGCGCGGCAACAGGGGGAACGACGACGCGTCTGGGCATGATGCCGTTCGCGGGAGGTTGCGCCTGCGGCGGTTGCGGCGGCCCTAGATTTTGACGGCTTCGAGGATCGCCCGCACCTCGCGCGGTTGATCGGTGACGATACCGTCCAGGCCGCAGGCCACCTTCTTCGCCACCGAGTCGAGAGCGCGGATCCAGGAGTAGACCTTGAGCTGGCGGCTGTGCGCTTCGGCGACGAACACCGGGTTGATCGCTTCCCAGTGCGCGGAGATGCCGCGCGCGCCGAAGTCCGTCGCGTCGGCGAGGAAGCGAGTGAGGCCTTCTGGATCGGTCGGGTCGCGCAGCAGGCTCGTCTCGATCTCCGGCGCTTCCTTCGCGAAGTAGCGTACGGCCAGCTCTCGATACGACCAGAACAGCACGCGCGACTCCAGCCCATGCTTACGCACCGCGCGCAGCGTCGCGGGCGACGCGGCCGCGTCCTTCACCTCGATGGCCATCGATAATGACGGCGGCAGTGCTGCGAGCGCTTGGTCCAGCGTGGGCGGCGGCTCGCTGCCGCCTCTGAGGCGCAGCCGGCGCAGCAGAAACGAAGGGTAGATGCGGACCGGGCCGGGCAGGCCCGTCGTGCGGCGCGGAGACCAGTCGTGCAGCAGGAAGGGCACGCCATCGAGCGACGGCCGGACGTCGATCTCGACAACGTCGGCGCCCAGCTCCGCGGCTTTTCGGATGCCCTCAGTGCTGTTCTCCGGCGCATCGAGCGGGCACGTACGGTGCGCGACGATCGGTATGGTCATCGCTGGTCACTATAGCGTTGGCGTTCGTTATCAGTAAGGAGCCTTGCGTTTAGACGATGTCGGTATCGCCCGGCATGAGATGAATGACGGCCGCCGGGTCGCGCAGGGCGGTCAGCTCCGCCAGCGAGGCGCCGCACGGGCGGAAGGAGAAGCGCAGCGTGCGCTTCTTCTTGTCGAAGCCACGCCGGGCCAGGACCTCCTCGTACGGATGACCGCGCGATGTCCAGCACTCCACGCGCTCGACGCCGCCGGCGCGCAACGATGCGATCGCGTCGGCGAGGAGCGAGTCGACGACGTCGAGGCGGCCCGGGAGGGCGAGCAGGTCGGCGACGTAGCCTTCACCGTTTGAGACGCGGGTGACAACGTAACCGAGGATACGCCCGTCCTGCTCTGCTGTAACAACGTTGAAGGCACCGCCGCGGGGATCGCAGTAGCGCCAGTTCAGGAACTCTTGGCGCCGGTCGAGCAGCAGCCCGAACGCCTGCCTGGCTTCCTCCCAGAGGACATCGACACGGCTGTCGAACCTCCCGCGCTGCTCGATGGTCCACGGCGCCTGGGCCGGCGACCGACCGCCGTTCGAGCTGCATACGAGCGCCGACACGCCTCGGAATGGAAGCACGACGAATCGCTTACGAATGCGCAGGAGCGCCGGATGCCCGCTGTACAAAAGATGCACATCTATCTCGCCCAGGCGCTCGCCGCCGAAGTCGTTCAAGGCGGACATGATGCCAGCGTTGCGGTAGGAGGGTTGGACGCAGGTCTCGATGCCGAGCTTGCAGACCATCGGACGGCCGCAGACGCTGCCGTCACGCAGGACGTAAAGGCGGGTCGCGATGACACGTCCGGCGGCTTCGCCCACAATGTTCTGACGCCACGCGTTGAGCGGGCTCGCCAGCTTCCAGCGCAGATGATCGAGCGAGGCCGCCGCGACTTCAACCTTGGGCCAGCCATCGAAGCTGACCTTGAGCAGCTCGAGGAGCTGCTCGTCGTCTTCGGGACGGTAGTACCTGGCGCTCCATACGAGTGAAGACTCTGCCATCCGACGTCGCGCTCTCCCTTGCTGCCGGAGCATAGTCTAGCGTGTTGTTACCGTTCGGTCGCGGTACCATTGACCGAAAGAAGCTGGGGAGGGTACGGCGCTGGCTAGAGTCTCGTTCGACGCGGTCAACAAACGCTTCGGTAGCTTCACGGCGCTCTACGATCTCACGCTCGAGATCCACGACCGCGAGTTCTTCGTCCTGCTCGGTCCTTCGGGCTGCGGCAAGACCACCGCGCTGCGGATCGTCGCGGGGCTGGAGGAGCCGAGCAGCGGCAGCGTCTCCATCGGCGAGCGCGTTGTGATCGAGGTGCCGCCGAAGGACCGCGACTTGGCGATGGTCTTCCAGAACTACGCTCTCTATCCGCACATGTCCGTCTACCAGAACCTCGCGTTCGGCCTGCGCATGCGCAAGTTCGCCCGCCCTGAGGTGGACCGGCTCGTGCGCGACGTGGCCGGCACGCTGGGTATCGCGGACCTGCTGGACCGCAAGCCGGCGCAGATCTCGGGCGGGCAGCGGCAGCGCGTCGCGCTCGGCCGGGCCATCGTACGGCGGCCGCAGGCGTTCCTGATGGACGAGCCGCTTTCGAACCTAGACGCGAAGATGCGCGTGCAGATGCGCGCGGAGCTGATCCGGCTCCACCGCGAGCTGGGCACCACGTTCGTCTACGTCACCCACGACCAGGTGGAGGCGATGACGATGGGCGAACGCGTCGCGGTGCTGGAGGGCGGCAAGCTGCAGCAGGTCGGGGCGCCGCAAGAGGTCTACGACAAGCCGGCGAATCTCTTCGTCGCAGAGTTCATCGGCAGCCCCGCGATGAACTTCCTGGACGCAGACCCGTCCGACGCCGGAACGCTGCGGACCGCCGACGCGCCGATCAAGCTGACCGACGCACAGTCATCGGCGGTGCGCGCGAACACCGGTGACGTCGTGGTCGGCATCCGGCCGGAGCACCTGGTCCCGCAGGAGGGCGAGAGCGCGTCCTACGCCGCGACGTTCGAAGGCAAGGTCGATCTCGTCGAATCGCTCGGCAGCGAGCAACACGTGATCGTGGTCCTCGCGCACGCCACGCTCGTGACGCGCCTGCCCGCCTCGCAGCGGATCAAAGCGGGCGCGACGCTGCGCCTCGGCGTCGCGGCGGAGCACCTACACCTCTTCGACAAGTCGAGCGGGCGCAGGATCGGCCCGTGACCGCGGCGGCCGAGCGCATCCGCTCCTGGAACAGCGCCCTGCCGAAGCCGGCCCGCGCGTTACTGACCGCCCTGCCGTTCTTGCTCCCATCGATCGTGCTGTTCGGCGCGTTCGTCTTCTATCCCTTGGGCAAGTCGGTCTATCTCGGCTTCTTTCAGAGCAACCCGTTCCACACGAAGCAGATCTATATCGGGTTCGATCAGTATCGCGAAGTGCTGACGTCCGGGGCATTCCGGAAGAACCTGGTTGTGACGGCGACGTTCGCGCTCTACACTGTCCTGCCGTCCATCGTCATCGGTACCTTTCTCGCGATCATCGCGAACCAGAAGCTGCCCGGCGTCGTGGTCTTTCGCACGATCTTCTCGTCCACGCTGGCGGCGTCCGTCGCGATTACGTCGGTCGTCTGGCTCGTGCTCCTGCACCCGAGCATCGGCGTAATGAACGACGTGCTGGGCTGGTTCGGCGTCTCGCCAATCAACTGGCTTGGCGACGGTGGCTGGGCCCAGCGCGAGGAGGGCACGCTGGGGCTTATCGGCGCGTGGTTCGTCGATCCAAACTGGGCGCTCATCTCCGTCTCACTCGCGACGCTGTGGATGAACATCGGGCTGTTCACGATCATCATGCTGGCCGGGCTGCAGACGATCCCGGACGAGCTCTACGAAAGCGCGCGCATCGACGGGGCGGGACGCTGGGCGCAGTTCTGGCACGTCACGCTGCCAATGCTCTCGCCCATGCTGTTCTTTGCAGGGGTGGTGGGGATGATCTTCTCGTTCCAGGCGTTCGGACAGATCAGGATCCTCACGCAGGGCGGCCCCGTCGACTCGACGAACACGCTGCTTTATTCGATCTACAACGACGGCTTCGAGAACTTCCGCACCGGCGCCGCCTCCGTGGAGGCGATCGCGCTGTTCCTGATCATGCTGCTGCTCACCCTGGCGCTCTTCCGTCTCACGGCCGGACGCATCTTCTATGGAGGCGAGCCGAAGTGACGCAGGTGTTCATCCGCCGCTGGCTCCGCCGCGCCCCGGCCTACGCGCTTCTCATCCTCTGCGCGACAGTGCTGATGTTCCCGCTCTACGTCACCTTCGTCGATGGCCTGCACCCGATCACGGAGTTCCTCAACAACCCGCCGCCGAGCCTCTGGCCTTCGCATCCGCAGTGGCACAACTACTTCGGTAGGGGTGGCGCGGGGGGCGGCGGCACGTCACTGTCGCGCTATCTCGTGAACAGCGTCGTCGTCGCGACCGTGATTACGATCGGTCAGCTCGTCACATCCGCTCTGGCCGCGTACGCGTTTGCCTTCTTGCGCTTCCCCGGTCGCAACGTCCTCTTCGCGCTGTTCCTGGCGACGATGATGGTGCCGCTGGAGGTGGCGATCATCCCCAACTTCCAGACGATGCAGTGGATCGACCCGAAGCTCAGCCAGGTGCTGCCGGGCTCGCTCACCACGATCGACGGCTATCCCGGGCTGGCGCTCCCGTTCCTGGCGACCGGCTTTGGGACGTTCCTGCTGCGCCAGCACTTCCTCACCATCCCATCGGAGCTGCGCGACGCGGCCGAGATGGATGGCTACGGCCACGTGCGCTTCCTCGTCTCGATCGTGCTGCCGCTCGCGCGCAGCGCGCTCGCGACGCTGGCGATCTTTTCCTTCCTGCAGGCGTGGAACCAGTACCTCTGGCCGCTGCTGGTGACGAACGACCCCGATATGCGCACGGTGCAGATCGGCATCGCGGCGGAAGCGCAGAAGCTTGACAAGATCAACGTCGCCTTCGCCAGCACCGTGCTCGCCTTCCTGCCCATGGTGCTGCTCGTCGTCGCCTTCCAGCGCTTCCTCGTCCGCGGGCTGTTCGGGGGGAGCGTGAAGGGCTAGCCGTTTCTTGATCGACTGCGGCGGGGGCCTCCCGTCGGTAGCCCAGCCATTCACCCTGGGCGTGGAGGCCCGATTCAACCTCGCCGAATTGCTCATCCAGATTCGGCTGTGGTATATTGCCCAGGCCCCAAGCTACACTTGGGCACCAGCGACGGCGGGACAGCGAAAGCCGCCCCGGCGCTGGCGAACGTAAGAGGAGGCGCGAGGACCAGCTTGGACAATAACGTCAGCATGAAGGCGCTGCTGGAGGCGGGGGTCCACTTCGGGCACCAGACCCGTCGCTGGAACCCCAAAATGCGCCCCTTCATCTTCACCGAACGTAACGGCATCCACATCATCGATCTGCAGCAGACGGCTTCCCGGCTCACCATCGCGCTCGATTACATCCGTGACATCGCCTCCAACGGCGAACAGGTGCTCTTTGTGGGCACGAAGAAGCAGGCGCGCGACGTCGTCGAGGCGGAGGCGAAGCGCTGCGGCATGCCATACGTCACCAACCGCTGGTTGGGCGGCACGCTAACTAATTTCGTCACGATCCGCGGCCGCTGCGAGTACCTCTCACGCCGCGAGGACGCGCGTGGCCGCGGCGACTTCTACCGCCTGCACAAGAAGGAGCAGCTCAAGATCGACAAAGAGATCGAGAAGCTGAACCGCCACCTGGGCGGCATCAAAGAGATGAACCGCATTCCGGGCGCGGTCTTCATTATCGACCCCGACGCGGAAGCCATCTCGGTCGCGGAAGCGCGGCGCGTGGGTGTGCCGATCGCAGCGATGTGCGACACGAACTGCGACCCGGACGTCATCGACTACTGCATCCCTTCGAACGACGACGCGATCCGTGCGATCAAGCTGATCACGGGCAAGGTCGCGGACGCCGTTATCGAGGGGCTCACTATGGCCGGCTACGACCCGCTGGCGCAGAAGCCCGAGCCGGTCGCATACGTCGCCCCGCAGCCCATCGCGTCGGGAGAGGCGTAAGAGACCTGCCGTGGCCGACATCTCCGCGGACCTCGTAAAGAAACTGCGCGAGCGCACCGGCGCGGGCGTGATGGAGTGCAAGCGCGCGCTGGAAGAGGCAGCCGGCGACCTCGATCGTGCGGCGGCCGTCCTGCAGGAGCGCGGCATCTTGATGGCGGAGAAGAAGGCGCACCGCGAAACGTCGCAAGGGCTGGTCGAGTGCTACATCCACGCCGGCGGCCGTCTCGGTGCCATGGTGGAGGTGAACTGCGAGACGGACTTTGTGGCGCGCACGGAAGACTTCAAGCAGCTCGCGTACGATCTGGCGATGCAGGTCGTCGCGAGTAACCCCGCCTTCGTTTCCGAAGAAGACCTGCCCGAGGGCGCGGAGGGCGACCCCGATGAGCTCTGCCTCATGCGTCAGCCGTTCATCAAAGATGAGTCCCGTACGGTGGGCGACCTGATCAAGGAAGTCATCGCCAAGACGGGCGAGAACATCCGCGTTCGCCGGTTCGCTCGATTCGAACTCGGTCAATAGGAGCGGGTTATGGCCGGTGCTGCCTACCGGCGGGTCCTCCTGAAGCTCAGCGGTGAAGCGCTTATGGGCAATGCTCCCTACGGCATCGATAACCCCACCGTCGCCCGCATCGCCGAGCAGATCCAGCACGCACAGCAGCAAGGCACGGAGATCGCCATCGTCGTCGGTGGCGGCAACATCTTCCGCGGGGCGGAGGCCTCGGCGGGCGGGATGGACCGCGCGACGGCCGACTACGGTGGCATGCTCGCCACGATCATCAACAGTCTGGCGCTGCAGGACGCGCTCGAGAAGGCCGGCCTTACCGTCCGCACGCAGTCGGCGATCAACGTGCAGCAGGTCGCGGAGCCGTACATCCGTCGCCGCGCCATGCGCCACCTCGAAAAGGGACGCATCGTCATCTTCGCTGCGGGGACGGGCAACCCCTACATGACCACGGACACCGCGGCCGCGCTCCGCGCCGTCGAGATCGACGCGGGCGTCCTGCTGATGGCGAAGCACCGCACGGACGGCGTCTACGACGCCGACCCGAACAAGGAACCGGCGGCACGTCGCTTCGACAAGCTCAGCTATATGGAGGCGATCAGCCGGCGCCTGGCCGTGATGGACAGCACCGCCCTTTCGCTCTGCATGGAAAACGAGCTTCCCGTCATCGTGTTCGACCTGGCGGGCACAGACAGCATCGTCCGCGCTGTGCGCGGCGAGCGCATCGGCACGTTCGTGGGCAGCGAGACGACCGTGCTGGCGGGAGTGTGACGCAATGGCCGCTGATTCGATCGTCAAAGAGACGCTCGCTGACGGTGAGGAGCGCATGGCGAAAGCGATCGAAGCGCTCCGCCGCGAGCTGGCGACGATCCGCACGGGCCGCGCGAACCCCGCCCTCGTCGAGCACATCCGCGTTGACTACTACGGCGCGCCGACGCCACTCAAGCAGCTCGCCAGCGTGACGGTGCCGGAGGCGCGCCTGCTCACGATCCAGCCGTGGGACAAGACATCGCTCGGCGCCATCGAGAAGGCGATCCAGAAGTCTGACCTGGGCCTCAACCCGAACAACGACGGCTCCATCATTCGGCTGGTGATCCCGCAGCTCACCGAGGACCGACGAAAAGAGCTAGTCAAGGTCGTGCACAAGAAGGTCGAAGAAGGCCGCGTCGCGATCCGCAACATCCGCCGCGACGCCCATGAGATGCTGCGCGACTTCAGGAAGGAGAAGGAGATCTCCGAAGACCAGGAGTTCAACGCCCAAGAAGACCTGCAGAAGATCACCGACCGCTTCATCGCCGACGCCGACAAGATCGGCCAGGAAAAAGAGCAGGAGCTACTGGAGGTCTAGCGCGCGATGGTGGTGCAGCCCGTCTCGAAGGAAGCTCGCCTGCTGGAGCTGGACAAACTCCCGCAGCACGTAGCCATCATCATGGACGGCAATGGCCGCTGGGCGCGCTCGCGCGGGCTGTCGCGCCAGGCGGGCCACCGCGCCGGCACCGAAAACATCCGGCGCGTGATCGAGACGCTGGCGCGCTACCAGGTGCCTGTGCTCACCGTGTTCGCGTTCTCGACAGAGAACTGGGTCCGTCCGAAGCGCGAGGTGAACGCGCTGATCCGGCTGATCAGCCACTTCATCGACCGCGAGCTGAAGGCGCTCAACGAGAACGGTGTGCGGCTCCGCCATCTCGGCAGCCTGGAGCCGCTTTCGCCGCAGCTCCAGCGCCGCGTCGAGGATGCGATGGAGCTGACGAAGGACAACGATGGCATCACCGTCAACGTCGCGTTCAACTACGGCGGCCGGCAGGAGATCGTCGATGCGGTACGCAAGATCGTGGAAGACGGCGTGCCTGTCGAGCAGATCGACGAGGCGCTGTTCTCGTCGTACCTCTACACGGCCGGACTGCCGGACGCCGACCTGATCATCCGCACGGCCGGCGAAATGCGCCTTTCGAACTTCCTACTCTGGCAATCGGCATACGCGGAGTACTACGCCACGCCGGTCTACTGGCCGGACTTCGGCACCGAGGAGATCGAGCGGGCGCTCACAGCGTTCAGCCAGCGCGAGCGGCGTTTCGGCGGGCTTCTGGATGAAGCCGCGCCGGAGCCGAACGGCCGCCGGCGCGGGCGTACGCGCTAACCGGCCGCATGCTCGCACAGCGCGTCGCGAGCGCGGCGGTCGGCATCCCGATCATCGTCCTGCTGATCTGGGCTGGCGGCAACTGGTACACCGGCGCGGCGTGCCTGATCGTGCTCATCGCCGCGTTTGAGTTTCAGACGGCCCAGCAGGATAGCCTTTCGCCGCTCAGTCTGCTCGCCGCCGCGCTGGCCACCGCGATCGTCGCGGGCGCGCACGTCGGGCCGGACTGGGTTTTGTGGTTCACCGTTGGGGCCGTGGTCATCCCGCTCGCGTGGGTGACCCTGCGCGCCGATCCGGGCTCGGCGCTCGACGACTGGCAGTGGGCGACGACGGGCATCCTCTACGTCGGGCTGCTCGGCTCGCACATCGTGTTGCTGCGCGAGCTCTCCAACGGCCGCGACTGGGTGTACCTCACCGTCTTCGGCACGTTCGCCGCCGACACGACGGCGTTCTTCGTCGGTCGCGCGATCGGCAGCCGCAAGCTCGCGCCGACGATCAGTCCCGGCAAGACCGTCGAAGGTACGCTCGGCGGTATCGCCGGCGGCTTTGGCATGGTCGTCCTGCTCAACTACTTCTTGGGCGCGCGCCTCGAAGCGTCGCTGATCGTGCCGCTCGCGCTGCTCCTGCCGGTCGCCGCTGTCGTCGGCGATCTGGCCGAGTCGATCATCAAGCGCGGCATGCACATCAAGGACGCTGGCAGCGCGATTCCCGGCCACGGCGGCTTCCTCGACCGTCTCGATAGCCTGCTCTTCACCTTCCCGGTGGTATACTACTTTCTGATCTGGGT
>JBIOYF010000283.1:0-2213 GCA_044870035.1 Dehalococcoidia bacterium | reverse complement strand
GATCGGGCGCAGGCTCGTCTTCGCCGCGGCTCTGGTCGTCGCGGGCGGGGCGCTAATCGGCGCGTCGCGCTGAGCCGATCGCCCGCTTACCCTACGGGCTCGCTTGGTAAGGAGGAACGAGGAGGCTCGACATGAATCAGCAGTTCTTCGTGAGGGAGGATCGGCAGGTCGAGGGACCGCCCCGAGAGTTCGTTGGCTACGGACAACATCCGCCGGTCGTGCGCTGGCCGGGCGGGACGAAGGTCGCGGTGCAGATCGTCGTCAACTACGAGGAGGGCTCCGAGAAGTCGTTTCCGATGGGAGACGGGGTGAACGACGTGCTGCACGAGATCCCCTTCCACCTGGAGGGGATCCGCGATCTTTGCGTGGAGTCGGTGTACGAGTACGGGTCACGGGCGGGGATCTGGCGGCTTTTCCGGATCTTCGATGCGGCCGGCGTGCCCGTGACGTTCTTCGCCGCCGCCGTGGCGCTCGAGCGCAACCCCGAAGTGGCGCGCAAGCTGGCGGCGCGTGGGGACGAGGCTGCCGGCCACGGATTTCGCTGGTCGAACCACTTCGAGATGACTCGAGCGGAGGAGGCAGAGGCGATCCGGCTCGGAATCGAGTCGATCGAACGCTCCGTGGGTACCAGGCCTCTGGGCTGGTACTGCCGTGAGATGAGCGTCAACACCCGCGAGCTGCTGGTGGACGAAGGTGGTTTCCTGTACGACTCGGAGTGCTACAACGACGATCTTCCCCACTGGACGCGCGTGAACGGCAAGCAACACCTGATTGTGCCCTACTCGCTGGTCGTGAACGACGCCCGCTACGTGCTTGCACAGGGCTACGGCAGCCCCGAGCATTTCCTCGAGTACGCCAAGGCCACCGTCGACCGGCTGCGCAACGACGGCGACGACTGCGCCCGCATGATGTCCATCGGGCTACATCCGCGCTTCAGTGGGCAGCCGGCTCGCGCCGAGGCGCTGACCAAGTTCATCGACTACGCGCAGGGCTTCGAAGACGTCTGGTTCGGCCGCCGCATCGACATTGCAAGCAGCTTCGCCGATCAAGTGCCTGCGGACGGCGCGTAACTGTATCGCCATGATCCATTCTCCGACTACGACCTGGCGCGAGATCCCTGAGGAGGCCGCGGATGCCCACGTCGCAGCTCTCTACACCGAGATCCGCCAATGCCTCGACACGTCGCATGTTCCCACGCTCTATCGCGTTGTCGCAGCCTCCGGCTACCTCGAGGACTTCTGGCGACTCCTGAAGCCCCTACTGCAAAGTCCGGAAGCTGACGGCTTCGTGGTCCAGGCACGCGAGATCGGCTCCGATCTTGCACGTCAGATAGGCGGCGCCTCGGTGGTCCTTCATGATGATCTTCGTTCCAAGGTTATTGAGATTCTGGAGTCCTTCAACCGCGGCAACCCGCGCAACTTCCTGTTCTCAACAGCGGGCAGACGCCTGCTTGCATTTGAGGCGGCGGCTAGCGCCACGACGTGGCAACTAGCACCTGAGGCAGAAGAATCTTCAGCTGCCGGTCTCGACCCTGTTTTGGACGACATCCGACACACGCATGGCTCAGCCGCCATCCCTGGCTTCTACCGCGCGCTCGGGGCTTGGCCAGATGCGTTGAGACTACTCTGGGCGGCAGCGAAACCGCTGCTCGCCACAGCTGAATTGGATGAAGCGCGCACGCGCCTTACCACGGCTTGCCGCCGGATCGTTGACGCGTACCCCGTCCGGGAAGCGAGTAGATCGTCAACGTCCGCCGATTTAGCCTCCATGCTGGAATGGTTCGTGTGGGCGAACCCCACCGCCATCCTTGAGATCGAATACCTCCGAGCCTGCGTTGTGAGTTCACTTTCGCTAGGTGAGCGGGTAGAGCCACTCGTCTAGCGCCCCGGAACCCGCGGGTAAGCGTTCGCTGGTCGAATTGAGGAAGTCCTGAGTGCCGTTGACGGGGAAGAGCATCATGGTCAAGGAAGGTAATGAGCGAGGCGAGCGCGACTCGCTAAGTCTGGCCAAACGCTTCTGCTTTCGGGCGCGCTCGATCGGCCACATCACGAATGGCCAGTCTTCTGCCGTGGCGCAGGATCGTTGGTGTGGGACGTCGAGGGTGAGGAGTACATCGCTCCCAAGGAACCCGCGGTGGGCACCGCCTCCATCGACTCCCGCACGAGCCCGGCAAGACGGTGGGCGCCTTCTCGGATCTCCTCAACCGACGGATA
>JBIOYF010000282.1:0-11120 GCA_044870035.1 Dehalococcoidia bacterium | reverse complement strand
CTTGCGCGCTTCGGCACGACCGGCCGACCAGAACGCGGCGCGCACGGGATAGCCGGCTGCCTGCGCCTTCCCGGCAGGCAGCTTCGCTATCGAGCGCTCCGTCGTCGTCACGATTCGCGTCGCCAGCCGCGCGAGCAGCCGTACCGCCCAGCCCGGCGTCACGTCCGGCAGGTAGACGACCAGCGGGCGCCGCCGCAGCCACGCCGCGATGCCGACCGGCACGCTTGCGTAGCCGCCGGTCGCGAACACCGCGTCGGGCCGGAAGCGCCCGAGCAATCGCCACGCCTGCCACGCACCCACGAGCAGCTGCACGCCGTTGCGCAACGCGCCCGCTGGCGAGCCGGTGCGCAGCGGCGCCGCGCGCACAGCCTCGAACGGCAGGCCGGTTGGCCTCACGATCTGCTCGTCCATGCGCCCGCGTGCGCCGATGTAGAGCAGCTCGTGCGCGCCTGCGTCCTCACATAGCGCCTCCGCTACTGCGAGGGCTGGGTAGACGTGGCCGCCGGTGCCTCCTCCTGAAAGGACCACCCTCACCTCGCTCCTCGGCGCCCCGCGCTGCGGGTGCGCTTCGCCGGCTTGCTCGTGCGCTCCGGCTCAGGGATCTTGGCACCGCGCGAGATGCTCAGCAGAATGCCGACGGCCGCCAGCAGCGCCGCCAGCGCCGAACCGCCCGCGCTCAGAAACGGCATCGGAATGCCCGTCATCGGGATCGCGCGCGTCACACCGCCGATGTTGATTAGCGCCTGGTACGCGATCCAGACGACGATGCCCGTCGCGAGCAGGGAGCCGAACTCGTCGCGCGCGCCCAGCACGATGCGGAAACCCCGGTAGATCAGCACGGCGAACAGGACCACCACGGCGACCGCCCCGATGAAGCCCAGCTCCTCGCCCACGATCGCGAAGATGCCGTCCGTGTGCGCGTTCGGTATGTAGAAGAACTTCTGACGGCTGGCGCCCAGGCCCAGGCCGCTGATCCCGCCGCTCCCCAGCGCGATCAGGAGCTGCAGCGTGTGGAAGCCAACGCCCGTCGGGTCCGTGTTCGGGTCCATAAAGGCGAAGAGCCGGTCGGCGCGATAGCCACCTGTCGCGATCAGCAGCGTCGCGACGACGCCGCCGATGCCGACGAGCGCCGTGAGGTGCGTCAGCGACGCGCCCGCGACGAAAAAGAGTGTGACCGTCGTCAGCACCAGCACCGCCGCCGTTCCCGTGTCCGGCTCCAGCAGCGTCAGCCCCGCGACGATGCCCACCATCGTCACGAACGGCACGAAGCCCATCGCGAAGTCCTTGACGTAGGCGCCTTTGCCCGCCAGCCACGCCGAGACGTAGATGATCAGCGCCAGCTTGGCGAACTCGCTCGGCTGCACCGGCGGCAGCGGGCCGATCGCGATCCAGCGCGCCGCTCCGTTCCGTTCGACGCCGAGGCCCGGCACCAGGACCGCCATAAGCCCGATGATCGCGGCCAGCATGAAAAGCGGGCCCACGGCGCGCAACCAGTGGTAGTCCATGCGCATCAGCGTGAGCAGCAGCACGATGCCGATCCCCGCCCAGATCGTCTGGCGCAGGACGAAGTAGTTCGCGTCGTTGAACGCGGCCAACCCCAGCGCAAAGCTGGAACTGTAGACCATCAGCAGTCCGAGGACCACCAGGCCCAGCACCAGCCCCAGGATCAGATAGTCCGGCTGGGCGTTACTTAACCGGCGCGTCTCCGCAGCGGCGATGGTTCCTTCCCTCCCTTTGCGGCGGCTAGCCGTGCGACTGTGCGGCGAAAGTCCTCGCCGCGCTCCTCGAAGTTCGCGTACGCGTCGAAGCTGGTGCAGGCCGGCGAGAGCAGCACCACGTCACCGATGCGCGCATACCCGCGCGCGGTCTGCACGGCCTCTTCTATCGTCTGAACCCGCTCGACCGGCGGCGCGTGGCCGTTCACGGGTAGCGCCACCGAACGGAGCGCCGCCTCGAGCTGGGGCCCCGCCTCGCCGAAGCAGACGATTGCCCGGCAGCGCTCGATCGCCTGGCGCGCCAGCTCCCCCAGCGGCAGATTCTTCTCACGGCCGCCCAGCAGCAGCACGATCGGCTCGTGGAACGACGCTAGTCCCGCGAGCGTCCGCTCCGGCGTCGTTGCGATGCTGTCGTTGTAGTAGGCCACACCGCCAATCCGGTCGACGAGTTCGAGCCGGTGCGGCACTGGCGTGAAGTCGCGGATCGCGTGCTCCATCGCTGCGAAGTCCAGCCCCACCGCTCCGCCGACCGCGAGGGCTGCTAGCACGTTCGCCACGTTGTGCTGGCCCCGCAGCGGGATCGCGTCGGCCGGCAGCAGCTTCGTCTCCACCGCGCCGCGCCGCAGCACGATCCAGCCCTCGCGCACGAACGCACCGTCCCCGCTGGGCACGCGGCGGCTGCTGAACCAGATCACGTGGCCCGGCGCCTCCGTCGCGAACGAGCAGGTCACCTCGTCATCGAGGTTGAGCACAGCGATATCGTGGCGCGTCTGGTAGCGGAGGATGCGCAGCTTAAGCGCTGTGTAGTCCTCCCACGAGTAGCGGTCCAGGTGGTTCGGCGTGACGTTCAGCACACAGGCGATGTGCGGGCTGTGCTCGGCCGTCTCGAGTTGCGTATGGCTCATCTCGAGCACGACGGTCGTATCAGAGGTGATCTGGTCGAGCAGGCCGAGCAGCCCGACGCCGATGTTGCCCCCTACGACGTGCTTGCGGCCGGACGCCGCGAACATTGCGCCCACGAGCGCCGTCGTCGTTGTCTTGCCGCTGCTGCCCGTGATGCCGACGACGGTGCCGGGGCACAGCTCGAGGAACAGCTTGGTCATCGAGCTCAGCGGCACGCCACGGTTGCGCGCCTCGCGCAGCGCCGGCAGCGTCAGCGGCACGCCCTGTGAGACGAACACCATATCGGCATTCGTTATGTCGTCCTGGTTGTGCGCGCCCAACGAGAAGCGGACGGGCAGCCCGTCCAGCTCCTGGATCCGGCGCGAAAGCTCTTCGGGGGACTTGATGTCGGATACGGTGACGGAGGCCCCTTGGGCGGCCAAGTATCGCACCAGGTCGACGCCCTCAATGCCGAGCCCAAGCACCGTTACTTGCTTTTGCACCAGGGACTCTCGATTACCTGTCATAGCACGTTCTCATTATTGTGTCAAGGCGAGCGCCACTCCCAAGAGCGCTCCCACCAGTCCCACCAGACAAAATCGCGTCACCACCGTCGTCTCCTCCCAGCCGAGCAGCTCGAAGTGATGGTGCAGCGGCGCCATCTTGAACACACGCCGGCCCGTCAGCTGAAACGAGCCGATCTGGATCACATCGGCCAGCCCTTCGGCGACAAACACGATGCCGATCACCGGCAACAGCAGCCACCAGCCCGTCATCAGCGCGACGGTTGCCAGGCCCGCGCCCAGCGGAAGCGCTCCCACCTCGCCTATGAAGACGCGCGCCGGATGCGCGTTGTACCAGAGAAAGCCCGTCAGCGCGCCGACGACCGTGAAGCAAAAGACAGCCAAGTGGCCCTCGCCCTCGACGAACGCAATGAACCCAAACGCGCCGTACGCCACCACCAGCAGGCCGCCGAGCAGCCCATCGAGGCCGTCGCTGATCGCCACGGCGCTCGTTGTGCTCGCCACAACTGCAACCGAGGCGAGGACGACCGCGGCCGCGCTCCAGTGGTAGAGGCCGTAGTGCGGCACGACCGCGAACTTCATATCGAGTGAGTAATACACCACGGTGCCTGCGATTAACCCTAGCCCCCCGCCGAGCAGCGCCTTCGCGATCAGTCCGCCCCGCTCGTGCCCGCCGATGCGTTCGCGCCCCTGGACCGTCAGCAGGTCATCAGCGAAGCCGACCGCCGCGGCGATACCCATCACGCCCAGCGGCAGCAAGGTGGATGGATGGCCGGCGACGTTGGTCGCCAGCGTAAAGATGGCAATCGTGCCTAACACCAGCAGCCCGCCCATCGTGGGGGTCCCCGCCTTGGAGAGGTGCGACTGCGGCCCTTCGTCGCTGATCGCCTTGCCCAGCCCCCAGCGCCGCAGCTGCGCGACGAGGGGCCCGCCCGCCATCGTCGCAAAGAGCGCAGCAGCCGAGCCGATCACGAGCGCCCGGACCATCTCACTCCTTCAGCGCCTCCACCAGCGTCTCGAACGCCATCGCCCGCGACGCCTTGAGCAGCACCACATCGTCCCGCCGCAGGTCCGCCAGCAGAGCTTCGGCGGCCTCTGCCTTGTTCGACCACTGGCGCACGGCTCGATGTCCGGCATCCCGCGCCGCCTGCGCGATAAGCTGCGCCTCTTCGCCGATGGCGTGGATGATGTCCGCCGTCTCGGCGGCGCGCCCCCCGACGGTCAGGTGCCCCTCGTGCGACGCCGCGCCCAGCTCAGCCATGTCTCCGAGTACAGCGATGCGCCGTCCCGGTATCTCCGCCAGCAGGTCGAGCGCGGCCGTCACGGAAGCCGGACTCGCGTTGTATGTGTCATCGATCAGCGTTGCGCCGTTGCGCCCGCGGTGCGTCCGGATCCGCACCTGCACGTCGGCCTCCGCCAGCGCGGCCCCTACCTCCTCCAGCGACATCCCGTCGGCGAGTCCGACGGCCGCGGCCGCCAGCGCATTCGATACGATGTGGCGTCCCGGCAGCTTCGTTTCAACTGGGACGCGGCGGCCCTCGTAGTGCAGTCGGAAAGACACGCCCTCGAGCCCTCGGCTCTCGATGTCCGTCGCGCGCACGCCGGCAGCTTGGGCCAGGCCGTAGAACAGCGGCCGCGCTCGCGTCCGGTCAGCCATCGAGCGGACGAACGGGTCGTCGGCGTTCAGCACGGCGAAGCCATGCGGCGGCAGGCTCTCCAACAGCTCGGCCTTCGCGGCCGCGATCGCCTCCATGCTGCCGAGGCGCTCCAGGTGCACCGGCCCAACGTTGGTCACGACGCCGATCTCCGGCCGCGCGATCTCGCAGAGCGTGCGGATCTCGCCCAGCGCATACATGCCCATCTCGAGCACGGCGCGCTGGTGTCGATTGGTCAGCTTGAGCAGCGTAAGCGGCAGGCCGATCTCGTTGTTGTAGTTCGCTTCGCTCTTCAGCACACGGTACTTCCCGCCCAGGACCGTAGCTGCTATCTCTTTCGTCGTCGTCTTACCGACGCTGCCCGTGATCCCGATGACTTTCGTCCGGCATCGGTCGCGCCGGCCCGCCGCCAGCCGCTGGAGCGCCAGCAACGTGTCGGGCACAACGAACGCCGTCACGCCCGGCGGCACGCCGACCGGCTCGTGCACCAGCAGACCGCGCGCGCCGCGTTCGACGGCGTCCACTACGAACTCCTGGCCGTCGTGGCGTTCGCCGCGCAGCGCGACGAAGAAGTCGCCGCGGCCGGCCTGGCGCGAGTCGATCACGACGTCGCGGAAGCGCACAGTAGCCGGGCCACGCTGCTCCTGCAGGAGCGAGCCAAGGTACTCCGCGACTTCGCCCGCGGTGATCATTGGTTCGGCTGCACCCCGAGGTACGACAGGATCTTCGGCGCGATGTCGGAGAAGACCGGCGCCGCGACGACGCCTCCCAGCGAGTCGCTCGGCGAATCGATCCGGACGAGCATGATGAACTTCGGGTCCTCCACCGGCGCGAACCCGATGAACGAGGCGATCGTGTCGATCTTGTCGGGGAACGTCGTCGTGCCCGTCTTGCCGCCGACGTGATAGCCCCGGACCTGCGCCAGGTGGCCGGGCTGTCCGTCCACCACGGCTTCCATCATCTGAACGAGTGTGCGGGAGGTCTCCTCAGATACGGTCCGCCGGACTACCACCGGGTCGTAGACACGATGGCCGTCGGGTCCCGTCACCTCCTTTACCACGTAGGGTCGCATGAGCAGGCCGCCGTTGACAAGTGACGAGACCGCCGTAAGCATTTGCACCGGCGTCACGTCAATCCCCTGGCCGAAGGCGTTCGTCGCCAGATCGACCGGGTACCAGCCGTCGTCCTGATTCGTCCGCACGATGCCCGCTGCCTCGCCGCCGAGGCCGATCTTCGTCGTCTCGCCGAAGCCGAAGCGCTTGATGTAGTCGTAGAACCGGTCGGCACCAATCTGCCGGGCGACCCAGACCGCCCCGGTATTCAAGGAATATTGAAGCACCTGGGTCATCGTCGTTGTGCCGTGTGCGCTGAAGTCCCAGTTCTTGATCGGCGCGCCGCCCTCCACCTCGGCCTGGCCGCTGTCGAAGTACGTGGTGCTGGGATTGACGAGCCCCAAATCGACCGCCGTCGCCATCGTAATCGTCTTCATCACGGAGCCCGGCGAGTAGAGGTCGGTCACAGCGCGGTTACGATACAGGTCGGCCTGGTTAGGGTCCTCCAGGTTGAGCTTGCTCAGCTGGAAGCTCGGCCGGCTCGCTAGCGCCAGCACTTCGCCGGTCTTCGGGTCCATGACGATGATCGTGCCGCCCACGGCGCCGTTCTTCGCGATTGTTGCGTCCAGCTTCTGCTCGACCAGGCTCTGCATGTAGCGGTCGATCGTGAGCTGGACGTCGCCGCCGGCCTCCGGCTGCTCGCCTACCTTCCGGCCGAACGGGATGGGATTGCCCCGTCCGTCCCGCTCGAAGTAGACCAGCCCGGGTATGCCGCCCAGCTCCGCGTCGTAGTCGGCCTCCACGCCGGCCAGGCCGGTCTCGTCGCGCCCAATGAAGCCCAGTAGCGCGGACGCCAGGTCGCCTTCAGGATGGAAGCGGCTGCTCGTCTCGACGGCCTGTACCCCCGGCGGGGCTGTCTCCATGATCTGGAGGCCGGCCTGCGCGTTCATCTGGCGCGCTGCCAGGTAGTCGCCGCCGTCCTGCGAGCGCGCCGCGACGATCAGCTCGCCCGGTTCCCGGCCCAGCAGCGGCGCGACCGCCGCGGCGCCGACCAGCGCATCGTTGTCGTCGCGCCAGACGCGCGGGTCGATGTACACGTCGAAGGTCGTCATGGTCGTCGCCAGCGGATACCCGTTTCTATCGAGGACCGCGCCCCTGGGCGCGTGGATTACCGTTCGATGCTGGTGCTCGTCTTTCGCCTGCGCCGCGTAGTAGTCGTGGTCAAAGACCTGGAGTTGCAGCAGCCTGACGACGACGGCCAGGCCCGACAGCAGCAGCGCGAGCATCAGCACCACCAAGCGCCAGGTCATGCGGTGCGTGCGCCGGGCCATCGGCTAGCTCCCTCCCAACAGCCCCGAAGCAAGCGACACGAGGCCATCCGGTCTCCCGCCGCTAGCTTCGCCGGATCCCGCGACCGCGCGCGGCCGACGAGACGTTTAGTGGAATGGCAGGTGATCGAGCAGATTGTCCCACCAGGACGGCTTCTGCTCCCCCGCCTTCGTGTCCGGTTCCTCATGTTGGAGGAAGCGTGCCGGGAGCTGTGCTGAGTCCCCGGACGGTCCCGGCACGCCCACCTCCACGACTTCGCGCGCGACAGGAGGGCCGAGCCCCAAACGTTTTGCCTCCTGCTGGATGCGCGCGAGGGAAGAAAGCCCTGCTGCCTCGACCTCGAGCTGACTGACAGAGGTCTCAAGCTCCAGCTGCTGCTGCTCCAGCAGCTCGATCTTGACGCTTGCCGTGGTCGCGCGAGACGTTTGCATGAGCTGGACCACGGCTACGACCGCGATCACCGCGCCCACGGCGAGCAGCACCGGCCCGATGTTGACGGGTGAGGCGATCCTCGCCTCAGTCCGAGGGATTGTGCGGTTGAGGATCGCCATGGCCGCTCGCCTCCGCCTACGCCGCCGGCAGCCGTTCGGCCACGCGAAGGCGCGCGCTGCGGCTGCGCGGGTTGTCGGCTACCTCGTCCGGCGAGGGCCGCGCGGCGCCCCGGCTGACCGACCGCAGCCCAGCCTTGTGTCCGCACGTGCAGACGGGCTGCCGAGGCGGGCAGACGCAGTCGCGCGACTCCCGCTGAATGAAGGACTTGACGATCCGGTCCTCCAACGAGTGGTAGCTGAGCACGGCTAGACGGCCAAGGTCGCCCAGGAGGCCGTAGGCCACAGGGAGACAGTCAGCCAGGCTGAGGAGTTCCTGGTTGACTGCGATCCGGAGGGCCTGGAACGTCCTGGTGGCGGGGTGGGATTGGCGTCGGACCCTCCCGCCTACGGCCTCCTCGACGACCTTGGCTAGCTCGGTTGTTGTCTGCAGCGGCCTGCGCTCGATGATCCGCCGCGCGATGCGTCGCGCCCGTGGCTCCTCGCCCAGGCGCTGCAGGATGTCGATCAGCTCTCTCTCGGCATACTCGTTTACGATCTGTTCGGCGGTCAGCTCCTGCGTCGGGTCAAACCGCATGTCGAGCGGCCCCTCCCGCTGGAAGCTAAAGCCACGTTCGGACGCTTCGAGCTGCAGCGACGACAGCCCGAGGTCGAGCAGCACGCCGTGCACCGGCACGAAGTCAAGCTCTCGACAGACCTCGCCCATCCCAGCGTAGTCGCCATGCACCAGGCGAACGTCATCGCCGAAGCGGGCGAGACGTTCCCGTGCCTCTTCCAGCGCCTGCGGGTCCTTGTCCAGTCCGACCAGCGAGCCTCCGGGTGTCGCGGCCTCCATGATCGCGTAGGCGTGGCCGCCCGCCCCGACGGTGCCGTCCACGTAGCGACCGCCGGGCCGAACGTCGAGCGCCGCCAGCACTTCGCGCAGCATGACCGGCTTGTGCACAGTCGCCACGGGGCTCACGGCGTCCTCTCTCCGGAGCCCGAGCGGTTCTGCCAGCGCTCGGCCGCCGTTATCTCGGCGTCGAACTGCTCCGGGTTCCAGACCTCCAGCCACTCGCCCGCGCCCGAGATGATGACGTTGCCTTCCAAGCGGGCGTAGGTTCGCAGCGGGGCGGGAATGAGAATGCGCCCCTGCTTGTCCAGCTCCACCGCAAACGAGTTGGCGAAGAACGCGTGGCGCGTCATCCGCCCTTCCCGTTCGATGGCCGGCTGGCTGGTGTATAATTGGGCCTGGTCCTGAAAGCTTTCCTCCGTGAAAAGGCGCAGGCACGGATCCGGCCCCTGGTTGAGCATGGCCCCGTGCGCGAACAGGTCGCGGTAGCGAGGAGGGAGAGGAACCCGCCCCCGGTCGTCCATCGCGTAGTCGAACCGGCCAAGAAAGTACTGCACCCAGCACTACTCCCAAACCTTCCCCCCGCTGGGCCCCCGCCCATTCGGAGTGGGTCAATTACCCACAGTGGCTCGCCGACTCCCCATATCTTACCACCGCTCTCCCAATTGTCAAGGGGTCTTAGCACAATTTTTCGGCCAATTCCCAGATTCAACCTTCGTGTTATGATATGGGCGTCATGCCTATCCGAGCCGGCGTCCTCACCATCAGCGATAAAGCCTCTCGCGGCGAACGCACCGACACCAGCGGCGCCGCCATCGCTGAGCTGCTCGCTTCGATCGACGCCGCGGTCCAGCGCTCCCAGGTCGTCCCGGACGAGGCCGGCCAGATAGCTTCGATACTCCGCTCCTGGGCGGACTCAGATGAGCTTGACCTCATTGTCACCACCGGTGGCACCGGCCTCGGCCCGCGCGACGTGACCCCCGAGGCCAGCGCCGGCGTCATCGAGCGGCCCGTGCCCGGCCTCGGCGAAGCGATGCGCGCCGCCGGCCTGAAGCACACGCCCATGGCCGCCCTCTCGCGAGGCGTCGCCGGCGTCCGCGGCCGCTGCCTCATCGTCAACCTGCCGGGTAGCCCGAAGGGCGTCCGCGAGAACCTCGGCGCGGTCATCGACATGCTGCCCCACGCCGTCGAGCTGCTGCGCGGCCGCGTCGGCGACCACGCCGCCCCGCGCACGTGAGCTGAGGGATGAATCCCTCAGCTTCTTGACCATGAGGATCGATATCATCACGCTCTTCCCGGAGATGTTCCGGGGGCCGTTCGATTCCAGCATCGTCGCCCGCGCCCGCGAGCAGCGCATCGTCGAGATCGAGCTGCACAACCTGCGCGCGTGGGGCGAAGGCCGCCACCACGTCGTCGACGACTACCCGCACGGCGGGGGCGCGGGCATGGTGCTTAAGCCGGGCCCCCTGTTCGAGGCGGTCGAGGCGGTTCAGCCGCTCGCCCAGCCGCCCGGTCGCGTCGTCCTGCTCACGCCCCAGGGACAGCTCCTCGATGAGCGGATCGTGAACGAGCTGGCCGCGAACGAGCGGCTCGTGCTGCTCTGCGGCCATTACGAGGGCGTCGACGAGCGGGTGCGAGAGCACCTGGCCGACGAGGAGATCAGCATCGGCGACTATGTGCTGTCGGGTGGCGAGCCGGCCGCTATCGTCCTCGTCGACGCGATCGTCCGCCGCCTGCCCGGCGCGCTGGGCAGCGAGGCATCGCTCGCCGAGGAGTCGCACGCGGGTGGGCTGCTGGAGTACCCGCAGTACACGCGGCCTTCCGAGTTCCGCGGCTGGTCCGTACCCGCCGTCCTGCTGTCCGGCAACCACCCGGACGTCGATCTCTGGCGCCGCCGCCAGTCGCTCCTGCGCACTGCGCTCCGCCGACCGGACCTGCTGGCGAAAGCAGAGCTCACGGACGCAGAGCAGCGCTGGCTAGACGCGGAGCTGGCGGCCGGGTGAGGGCGAGCGACATCGAATTGAATTGATTTTCGGAAAAGAGAAAAAGTCCTCCCTTAGTGAATCTGGCGGCGCGCGTTTTTTCGAATTGACCGGCGGACAGGTGCAAGTGAGTGACCGCTGACCGCGGCGAAGGCGGCGCTGATGGTTCGCTGATCGTGGCGGAATGGCGTTCGTGATCATGGTTCAATTCCTTCCGGGCGACCGCCGGTCGCCCCTACGTCACCCCGCGCCGCCCGACCCTGCAGGGCGCATAGCCCCTTCGCTGCGCTCGAGGGCAGGCATGCGCCCCTACATGCCTCTTACCTACCCAGGGCGCACAGCCGTGCGCCGCTACATGGCGGGCTCCGCAGCGGCGATCGTACGCCGGCGAGTCGATAGCGCAAAGCGGCGGATGACACTGCCTTCAATTCGTCCAGGGCGACCGCGGTCGCCCCTACAATTGCCCGAATCGCTTGACAAGCTCGGGCATGGGAGTACACTGACCGCGACTGGTGGAACCGACCTCGTCCTCCGGCGGCGGCTTCGATCTACGACTGCTGATCATCGGGCTCGTTTCCGGCGCCACGATGGCCGCAGCGGC
>JBIOYF010000281.1:0-3948 GCA_044870035.1 Dehalococcoidia bacterium | reverse complement strand
GAAGGCCGTCCACGACGTCCGCAACGAGTACGTCCTCCTCGTCCAAGGCGAGGTGGCGCCCCGAAAGGCCGGCACGGAGAACCCAAACCTCCCCACCGGCGAGATCGAGGTGCGCGTCCGCGAGCTGAAGGTGCTCAACGCCGCCCGCACGCCGCCCTTCCCGATCAACGAGGAGACCGAGGTGGAGGAGCTGCTCCGCCTGCGCTACCGCTATCTCGATCTGCGCCGCGAGCGGATGGCGCGCAACCTGCGCATCCGCCACCAGGTCACGTCGTACATCCGCCGCTTCCTCTCCGAGCGCGGCTTCGTCGAGGTCGAGACGCCGATCCTCACCAACAGCACGCCGGAGGGCGCGCGCGACTTCCTGGTGCCCAGCCGGCTCCAGCGCGGCAGCTTCTACGCCCTGCCGCAGTCGCCGCAGCAGTACAAGCAGCTCC
Organism: Dehalococcoidia bacterium; assembly: GCA_044870035.1. Taxonomy (GTDB): domain Bacteria; phylum Chloroflexota; class Dehalococcoidia; order DSTF01; family RBG-16-68-14; genus JBBDXS01. The sequence goes on along the minus strand of JBIOYF010000281.1, from coordinate 3,511 downwards.
TGATGGTGGCAGGCTTCGAACGCTACTTCCAGATCGCCCGCTGCCTGCGCGACGAAGACCCGCGCGCCGATCGCCAGTTCGACTTCACCCAGCTCGACCTGGAGATGAGCTTTGCGACAGAGAACGACGTGCTCGAGCTGTTCGAGGAGCTGTTCACCGGCCTGGTGCGCGAAGTGCGGCCAGACTTGAAGATCGTCTCCCCCTTCCCGCGCATCACCTGGCACGAGGCCATGCGCCGCTTCGGCTCCGACAAGCCGGACCTTCGCTACGGTATGGAGCTGTTCGATATCACCGATCTCGCCGCTGCGTCCGAGTTCGGTGTGTTCAAAAACGCCGCGGGCTCCGGCGGCGCCGTCGAGGGCATCTGCGTCGCCGGCGGCGAGGCGTTCTCACGCAAGGACATCGATTCGTTGACAACGTTCGTGCAGGGCTACGGCGCGAAGGGCCTCGTCTCGATCGCGCTGCTCGGAGAGCCGGCGACGATCACAGAGGAGCAGGTGCGTTCGCCCGTTGCGAAGTACCTCTCGCTCGACCTCGTGCGCGGTGCCGCTGAACGGGCCGGCGCCAAGCAGGGCGACCTGCTGCTCCTCATCGCGGGCGAGGGCGGCAAGCGCCAGCTCGAGCCGGGATCAGCGCAGCGGGTGAAGCCCGCGCTCGACGGCCTCCGCCGGGAAGTCGCGACGCGCCGCCAGCTCGCAGACCCAGCGCTGCTCCATTATGCGTTCATCACAGAGTTCCCGCTCGTCGAGTGGAACGACGACGAGAACCGCTGGGAAGCGCTCCACCACCTGTTTACGGCGCCCATGGAGGAAGACCTCCACTACTTCGAGACCGACCCGGCGAGCATCCGGAGTCAGGCCTACGACCTGGTCTGCAACGGCATGGAGCTGAGCAGCGGCAGTGTGCGGATCCACCAGCGCGCGATGCAGGAGAGGGTGTTCCGTCTGCTCGGCATCAGCGACGATGACGCCGAGCGGCGCTTCGGGCACATGCTAGAGGCGTTCGAGTTCGGCGCGCCGCCCCACGCCGGCTTCGCGCCCGGCCTCGACCGCGTCGTCGCGCAGCTCGCCGGCGAGGACGACATCCGGGAGGTGATCGCCTTCCCCAAAACGAAGACCGGCGCCGAGCCAATGACCGGCGCGCCTTCGCCCGTGCCGCAGCAGCAGCTCGATGAGCTGGGCATCCGCATCGTGGAAGAGCCACCGTCCAAGTAGCCACTCGGGAACCGAGCCAATTAGCCACAGATGAACACAGACATTCACAGATACCCCTCCCCGGAGGATCAAACGTCAACTATCTGTGCCAATCTGTGTCTATCCGTGGCTGGTCTTCCGTGATCCACGCGCTTTCCTTCGACCAAACCGTAGGACAGGCTTCAGCCCGTCGCAACCGTCAGGCTAAAGCCTGACCTCGCGATACGAAGAGATGATCCACGCGCTTTCCTTCGACCTCGAGGAGTGGTACCACGGCGATCTGCTTGCCCCCTATGTGCCCGCAGCCGAACGCAGGCCGCAGGTGCGCGACGCGGTCCGCCCTATTATCGAGCTGCTCCGCCGCGCGGGCGTACATGCCACGTTCTTCACCGTCGGCGAGATCGCGCGCGACCACCCCGACCTGATCGCGGAGCTGGCGGCGGACGGCCACGAGATCGCCTGCCACACGATGACGCACCCCAACCTCTGGCGGCTCTCACCCGGCGAGCTCAAGGACGAGCTGGAGCAGTACCGCGCAGCGCTCGAACGTGCGCTGCCCGGCCAGCAGGTGCTCGGCTTTCGCGCGCCGATGTTTTCGCTCGATCAGCGGACGCCCTGGGTGCTCGGCCTTCTCCGCGATGCCGGCTATCGCTACGACAGCAGCATCGTGCCGGTCAAAACGCCCTGGTACGGCGTCGCGAACGCGCCGCTCGGCATCTACCGCGCGTCGCTCGCCGATCCCGCGCGCATCGACGGCGAAGGCGGCTTCCTGGAGTTCCCGCTGACCGTCTGCGCGCTCGGGCCGGTGCGCGTCCCGACGTCGGGCGGCGTGTACTTCCGGCTGATCCCGTACCCGGTCTTTCGCGCGCTGCTCCGCCGCGTCGAGCGGAAGCGCCCGTTCGTCATTTACGTGCACCCGTGGGAGACCTACGGCGGCACGCCGTCCTATCCGCTGCCGTTCATCGAGCGCTTCGGGCTCTACACGAACATCCGCCACACTCTGGGCCGCCTGGAGCGTCTGCTGAGCGACTTCCGCTTCGCGCCCGTGCGCGAAGTACTGGATGTGTAACGCGGCGGCCCAGCCAGGCAGTCGTATGCCCCAGCCTTCAGGCTGGGGTGCCGAAAGCATTAGACCACGTCGTAGTCGCCGAACGTGAAGAACCAGCTCTTGAGGCTCAGTGCATGGTCGGCGCCGCGGGCGACGAGACGGAAACGCTGCGGCAGCAGCAACTTCGGTAGCGGGCGGAAGCGCGCGCGACGCAGCAGCTGGTACTCGTGCGTGTGTCGCAGCATCAGCGCAGCTAGTAGATCGACGTCCTCACCCGCGAAGTAGGCGAGCGCGTGCGAAAGCAGCGCCTCGCCGGCGCGGCGTCCGCGCTCCGACGCCTCCGTGACGAAGTCGACGATGAGGCCCCCGCGCAGGTCGAGCAGCTCCGCGCGTCGCAGCACGATGTAGCCGGCCAGCTCGCCGCCGGCGCGAGCGGCGAAGCATGCGTACTCGCGGAGCGGGATGTGTACGTAGCGCCAGTTGAGGTATGCCGCGTCGCGCACCAGCATGACGCGGTGGCGGTTGCGCAGCCGCTTCCACAGCTCATCGAACGCGTCATCGAACTGCGATACGTGCTCCACCACCACGCCCGTCAGCTCGCGCGGCTGTTGCGGCAGTGGCGGGAAGAAGGGCCTGCTCCCTACGGCGGCGAGGTCCGGGACGAGCGGGATCCCCAGCCGGGAACGCGCGAGCCGCCGGACGTTGACCGCCCGGACGAGGAACGGCACGTCGCCCGCGAATGAGTAGCCCAGCCGCGAGATAAAGCCCGGGAACGAGTTCGCGTTGGGCATGGCAAACGCCAGAGCGACGCCGGCCTGCGCCATCAGCTCGTCGGACGCCTGACCCAGCGCCGCGAACATGCCCTGGCGCCGGTAGCCCGGATCGGTCGCGACGTTGAGCGCCAGGGCGGCCAGCCGCTCCTCGCCGTCGATGACGACACGGACCGGAATGGCGCCGAACTGACCGACGATGCGGCCGCCCGACCCCTCCCTAGCCAACGCCGTAAGGGCCTGGCCGGCCGGGTTCGCCTGGTACTGCCAGCGGTGGTAGGATGCAGCGCAGATTTCAGCCTGGGGCCAGATTCGCCGGCTCAGATCGATGACGCCCGCGGACAAGCTAGGCGTGTAGGGCGTCACCTCCCACCCGCTCTGATCCGGCATAATGCCCATGATAGGTCAATTCCCGTCTGCACGGTTGTGAGCGCCATGGAAGCGAATCGCAGCTCGGGTGTCGCCGGAACGGCGCCCGAGCCGTCGTTCCTCCGCCTTCC
>JBIOYF010000280.1:0-2831 GCA_044870035.1 Dehalococcoidia bacterium | reverse complement strand
TGCACGCCGCCGAGCACCGACGCGAGCGCCTGGATCGCCGCGCGCACGATGTTGTTCTCCGGCTGCTGGGCGGTCAGCGTCGCGCCGCCGGTCTGGACGTGCGTGCGCAGCAGCCACGACTTCGGGTCTTCCGCGCCGAACCGGTCGCGCATGAGCCTGGCCCACATGCGACGGAGTGCGCGGTACTTGGCGACCTCTTCGAAGAAGTTGTTGTGCGTATTGAAGATCCACGAGATGCGCGACGCGACGTCGTCTACGCCGTAGCCCCGCGCCTTACACGCCTCGATGTACTCGATCGCGTTCGCGAAGGCGAAGGCGATCTCCTGCGCAGCGGTGGAGCCAGCGTCGCGGATGTGGTAACCGCTCACGCTGATCGGGTTGAACTTCGGAGCGCTGCCGGCGCAATACGTGATCAGGTCGGCCGCAAGCCGCAGCGATGGACGTGGCGGGTAGATGTATGTCCCGCGCGCGACGTACTCCTTTAGCACGTCGTTCTGCGCGGTGCCCATCACGTCGCCGGAGGGCACGCCCTGCTTCTCGGCAACGGCGATGTACATTGCGACGAGCACCGGCGCGGGCGCGTTGATCGTCATCGACGTGCTGACGCGGTCGAGCGGGATGCCGTCGAACATCGTCTCCATGTCCTGGAGGGAGTCGATGGCGACGCCGACCTGGCCGATCTCCGCCTCGGCGATCGGGTTGTCCGAGTCGAGGCCGATCTGCGTCGGCAGGTCGAACGCGACCGACAGGCCGGTCTGCCCCTGCGACAGCAGGAACTTGAAGCGCTCGTTGCTCTCCTCCGCCGTGCCGAAGCCGGCGTACTGACGCATGGTCCAGAGGCGGCCGCGGTACATGGTGGGCTGGACGCCGCGGGTAAACGGGTACTCGCCCGGGAAGCCGACGTCGTCGTGGTAGTCGCTGTCCTCGATATTGAGCGGCGTGTAGAGCCGTTCGACCGGCCCGACGCTGACCGAGAAGTCGGCGTCGCGCTCAGGGCTGCGCGCCAGCGCCGGGTCTAGGACCTCGCGCTCCCAGTCCGCCTTGGCGTCGGCGAGATCGCCTGAGCGGCCGTTCTTAGCGCCGTTGGAGTCAGCCATTACCCGACCATTATAGCTCCGAGGCGGGATGTTGGGCGCATGGCCATGCGCCCGGGGTGGATGGCGGGGGCGGAATGTAAGGGCGAGCGGCGCTCGCCCTGTCGGGGCTTCCGCCCAGATAGCAAGAACCGCGAGTGGGGGGAGCCAATCTCGCGGTGCCGCTGCGTTATGCCGTGGTAGGAGGTCGACTTCAGTATGGCGCGTAGCCGTTATGAACCTACGCTACTGCTGTCAAACATCCGTTAAATGTGGCGGCGCCCACCCTTAACGCTCCCAATGTGCCATAATGCAGGCGGCGAGGTGGGACTATGTCAGACGATCTGCATTATGAGCTTCAGCAGGCGCGCGAGGAGTTCGCGAAGTATGCGGGACGCGGCGACATCGATGTCAGCCTGGCGGGGAGGTACCTCGCCGCCGCCATCGCATCGAGAGAGGGTAACGACCGCAGGGAGTGGGACTCCCTGTTCGGCTTCTGGCGCACCATGATCCAGGGTGGCTGGCGCTGCCCCGAGTGCGGCGGCCAGATGGAATATGGCGAGTCCTCCGGCGTGCGCTGCAAGACCTGGCGATGCGTCTGGGTGCCGGGCCGGCGGCGGACGCCAGCGCCCCCTCCTGCAGTCACACGGCCCTCCCAAATAAGCACACGCGTCCGATAGCCCTGGGCCCGCTGGGACCACGGCAAACGGGCAACTCCACCGCTGCCCAGCCTTAGCGTAGCGATTCCATGTACTTCGTCAGGTTCTCTCCACCGCGGCGGGGTACGCGTACCCGAGCGCCCCAGCGGCGCGCTGAGTGACCGTGCGAAGGAGGCTCGTCGTCATAGGCGACGACGTCGCGCACAGTGCCGGTAGGGGAGGTCACGGCCAATCCTAGCTCGGTCGGCAGCAGGTTCCGCCTTCGCGCTACGCACACGCGTTCGATAGAATGTCAGCGTTCCAAATCCGGCATGACCATGCGAAGCGAACAACTCCAACCACGCGCTGGTGCGGGCCTGATTGCCCGTTGCCTGCGCGCCGAGCGGCTATCACTCGGCGTGGGGATGGTCTGCGCCCTCGTCTGGAGCGGGGCGCGCCTGGCCATCCCCGTCCTGACCGGCGTGGCGATCGACCGCGCCATCGCGGGCGGTACGGACGTCGACCTGCTCGCCAAGCTTGCGCTTGCGATCGCGCTGCTGGCCGCCGTCCAGGGCCTGGCCGCTGCGTCGCGCCGCTATTTTGCCATGCGCATGAGCTACCGCATCGAAGCCGACCTGCGCGGCGCGCTCTACAACCGCGTCAACCGCCTCTCGTTCGACTACCACGACAGCACCGGCACGGGCCAGCTCATGTCGCGCGGCAGCGCCGACCTGCACGAGATCCAGCAGTTCGTGGTCGCCATCCCGATCAACTTCGCCGCGCTGCTGATGGCCGCCGGCGCCTTCGCCGTCATGTTGCGCGTCCACGCGGGGCTGGCGTTCAGCGCGTTGTGCGTCTATCCCGCCGTCTTCCTGATCACGGCGCGCTTCTTCAACCGGCTCTACCCGGCGACGGCGCGCGTGCAGCAGAACCTGGCCGATCTGGCGGGCGTCGTCGAGGAGAACGTCGCCGGCGCGCGGCTGGTGCGTTCGTTCGGCCGCGAAGACTACGAGATCAAGAAGCTGCAGCGCGTCGCAGACAACATCTACGCGAACAACATGGAGGTGACGCGCCTGCGCACGGTCTACACGCCGCTGTTCTCGCTCCTCCCCTCGGTCGG
>JBIOYF010000279.1:0-10567 GCA_044870035.1 Dehalococcoidia bacterium | reverse complement strand
ATGGGCGCGGACATGATCGGATAGTCGAGGCCGAGCAGCTCGGTGAAGCGCGTGCGCAGCATGGCGATAGCTAATCTACGCCCAGAATCAGCGTGCCCGTGGACGAGAGCGAGCCGCCGGTGCCGTTTACGAGCGCAGTCTTGGCGTTCGGCACCTGGCGTTCGCCGCACTCACCGCGCAGCTGACGTACCGCCTCGATGATCAGGAACATCCCGTACATTCCGGGGTGCGTGTACGAGAGGCCGCCGCCGTTTGTGTTCATCGGGAACTCGCCGCCGGGCGCCGTGCGCTGGTTCGACAGGAACGGCCCGCCTTCGCCCTTCGCGCAGAAACCAAGCTCCTCGATCGTCACAAGTGCCGTGTACGTAAACGAGTCGTACACTTCGACGACGTCGATGTCTTTGGGCGTTAGCCCGGCCATCTCGAATGCGCGCCGGCCGGAGTAGCGCGCCGGCGTCTGCGTCAGGTCCGGGTTGTTCACCATCGATTGGTGCGTCGTCGCTTCCCCGGAGCCCAGCAGCCAGACGGGCTTCTTCTTCATGTCCTTGGCTCGTTCTGCGCTCACCACCACGCAGGCGCCGCCAGCGTCGGTGACCAGACAGCAGTCGTAGAGATGGAACGGGTAGGCGATCCAGCGCGAGCTCAGCACGTCGTCGACAGTCATCGGATCGCGCATGAAGGCTTTCGGGTTGAGCTGCGCCCATTTGCGCGTCGCGACGGCGATCTCCGCAAGCTGCTCATGCGTCGTCCCGTACTGATGCATGTGGCGCATGCACGCCATCGAGTACACGCTGGGCGGCCCGCCGACGCCGTACGGCATCTCGAACTGCGCCATGGCGGACTCCGGGTCGAACATGCGGTTCATCCCGCGCGATGCCTGACCACGGCGCGCCGAGTAGCCCATCTCGCCATGCGTGATCAGCGCGACGCTGCACAGCCCCGCGTTGATCGCCGCCGCCGCGTGCTCGACGTCGATCACGAACGACGAGCCACCGACGGTGGTGCCGTCCATGTACGACGGCTGGACCCCCAGGTACTCGGCGAGTCCCATGACCGAGGGGCCCGCAGTCAACAGCCCGTCGACATCAGACAGCTCGAGGCCTGCGTCAAGTAAGGCGTTCCGAGCAGCCTCCGCGTGGAGCTGCAGTGCCGTCTTGCCCGGGCAGATGCCGATCTGGTCCGACTCGTCCACCCCAACCAGCGCGACGCTTCGCTGCAACGTCACTTCGAGCCGCTCCCCGCCGGCCGGAAGACCGGCAGGTTGATCTCGTCACTCAGCTCGACGAACGCCAACTCTACCGCCATGTCGCACTGGATCACTGCCGGGTCGGCTTCCACATCGATCAGATTCGTCAGCATGCGCGGCCCTTCTTCGAGCTGCACGATCGCGGTCACGTACGGCGGCTCGAACCCGGGTCCCTGCGGCCGGTACTGGATCGAGTACGTGTACAGCGTCCCGCGACCGCTGCATGTCCGCCACTCCACCTCCCAGCCGAAGCACCTCGGGCAGAACGGCCTGGGGTAGAAGAAGAACTGCTCGCAGCGCAGACAGAACGGCAGCGACAGCTCGTTTCGCTTGCAGGCGTCCCAGTACGGTTTCGTCTCCGGACTTGGGTGGGGTGCCATCCGCTGCTGATTCACACGCTTACTCCGGGGGCGTCGCGACCGCCATGTCGCGCGCCGAAGCGCATACTATAACGTTTACGTGAAACGAACAACCCGAAGGTGGAGGGAGTCAGCGCTTCTCCAGATGAAAGTGGTAGCTCACCCCCTGGGTCGCAAGAGTGTTGAGCTGGAGCTGAATGGGGGCGGAGACGATCATGCGAACGTTATCCTTCGTGTAGCCCAGGCAGGTGATGAGGCCCTGACTGCTGCAGTAGTTCTGCATGTCCTTGGCCTTTGGTTTGGGCGGGTCTTCCTTCTCCCAGCCGAGCTTCGGCAGTTGCTCCGCGTAGTAGTTGAGGATCTCATCCTTGGTGGCGGTTGAGCTCGCGAGGAACATGCGGCGGTCGTTCTTGAACGTGGCGATGTCGCCCTGCGAGAGCGCGGCGGGGGCGACGGGACCGCCGTCGATGGTCGAGCCGGGGAAGAACGTGATCGTCTCGTAGATGCTCGTCAGGTCTTGCGGCGTGTCGCTGCCCCCGCCGCACGCCGCGTGGACCGCGGCCGCTCCCACGAGCAGGGCAACGGCGAGTGCGGCAGGCGCCAGTCTCTTGCTCATCGGCATAGCAGTGTAAACGCGCCTCCCCGTTTGACGCCAGGCATGAGGGCCCCTATACTGGCGCGTTGGTGGCTGGGTCAACCCAGCAGGCTCGGGATAGAACGGCGCGGCGTCCTTCGTAGACGACGCTGTCGTATGGGCGAAGGACGGCTCATGGCAGAGATAGCCTCCCAGCGATCTTACCAACCGCGCGACACGACTGTCTTCCGCAGGCGAAGCATCCTTTGGCTTGCCGGCCTAGGGTTGCTGGCGGCCGCTATCTGGGCGTTGCCGGTGATTAGCCCGAGTCATCCGCCGTCAGTTGCCGCGGCGGGGTGCCTACCCGCACGGCTCCACCCATCCGGTACGTCAACAGAGGTGATTGAGACGGCTGGTGGCAGTAGGACGTATCGGCTTCACGTGCCGGCGTCATATGACGGCTCACATGCCGTGCCGGTCGTCGTTGGCCTTCACGGTTACTCTTCTACAAGCTCGGACATGGAATTCTTCAGTGGCCTATCGAGCCTCTCCGACAGCTCGCAGGGTGGATTTGTCGCGGCATACCCACAGGCGATCGGTTCTGCCGCAATGCCAGAGGCGCATTGGAATGCCTGGCAGCTACAAAGCCCTGAACCGGACGACGTGGCGTTCATCGAGCAGTTAATCGATGACTTGCGCTCGCAACTCTGCATCGCAAGGGACCGCGTGTACGTGGAGGGAGTGTCCAACGGTGCGATGATGGCCGTGCGGCTGGCCTGTAGTCTGCCGGACCGGATCGCTGCCGTTTCCATACTCTTCGGAATCTATTATCCTCCGATGTCAACGGACGCTTTTCCGAATCCAGACGAGACCTGTGAGGGGGCACTCCCGGTGCCGATCGTGGCTTTTCACGGCACGGCCGACGCGCTGGTGCCATACGGAGGAGGAGAGGGGATCTGGGGTGTCACGTACGGGCCTATCGAAACGAGTCTTGCCATGTGGGCCCAGCACAATGGCTGCACCAGCGGCCCGGTAGACACGCGCCTGAGCGACGAAGCTCGGCTGGTCGCGTATAGCGACTGCACCGATGGCGCCAACGTGCAACTGTACGTGGTCGAGGGAGGTGGCCATGGCTGGCCGCCTTTGCCGACTGACCCTGTGACCGGCGTGCGTCCTGTCGACGTGGTCCGGCAGACGTGGGAGTTCGTCTCGCAGTACGCTCGTTCGAGTCCAAGCGGAGGCGGTGGCTTTGAGTCGACGCGTGTGGTTAGTGGGTTGACACAGCCGGTGGACTTCGCCTTCGCGCCCGATGGCCGGATATTCTTCGCCGAACAGGACGGCGATGTTCGGATCATCAAAGACGGTCTATTGCTGCCCGAGCCATTCCTGAGCCTACCCGCGAACGACTACATACAGCGAGGTCTTCTGGGACTCGCACTCGACCCAGACTTTGCGCTTAACGGATATGTTTACCTGTACTACACCAACGAACACGATGCGAGTCGCCCTGAAGGGCCGAAGACCGGACGACTGGTACGAGTCACGGCAAGTGGCGACTCAGCGCTAACGGGAAGCGACATCACATTGCTGGGAACCGTCGGGGCCGACGAATCCCATGACTCCTGCACAGATTACCCTGCCGGGTCGGATTGCCTACCTGCCGATGGTTGTTGCCACATCGGAGGCGCCTTAAGATTCGCGTCACCTGGCGTGCTCTTTGTTTCGACAGGTGATGCGGCTCTCGAGGGCGAAGCTATGCTCGCCAGCCAGGATCTGGATAGCCTCGCAGGGAAGATTCTGCGCATCGATGCGGCCACAGGCGGTGGTATCACTGACAATCCATTCTTTACTGGTGACGCGTCTGCCAACCGGTCAAAAGTCTGGGCTTTCGGTTTCCGGGAACCGTTCCGGATGGCGATCCAACCCCGAACACTGCTCCCATTCGTCGGCGATGTCGGCTCTGTGTTTCAGGAGGAGATCGATGTAGCCAGGCCGGGCGGAAACTTCGGCTGGCCGTGCTACGAAGGCTTGGCCCGCCACAGCGTGCAGCAGTATCTGGCCGGATGCCAGCAGATATATGCGGACGGCGTATCAACGGACCATCCCATCTACAGTTACGGTCACTCACTCGACATCGGATCATCGGTTGTGAGTGGGGTGTTCTACGACGGAACAACCTACCCACCTGAGTACAGCGGGCGGCTCTTCTTCGGCGACTTCAATCGGGGCGAGATTTCTACGCTTCAGGTTGATGAGAAGAACGTGGAGGCGACGGCTAGGCCATTGATGTCTCTCAATCCGCCCGATCTCCATCCTATATTTTATCGGGGAGCGGTCGATTTCGAGATTGGACCTGACGGATACGTCTACTTCCTCACGCTCCCTCAGCTGGGCGGCACTGGCGAACTGAACCGCCTGGCATACGTTGAGTCAACGGGACACCCCGAGGCAGTTGCCGTGGCGGAGCCTGCTAATGGCCTTGCGCCGCTTACGGTTCACTTCAATGGCGGTAGTTCGCACGATCCTGACGGACAGGCCCTACTTTTCCACTGGGACTTCGGGGACGGTGCGACGTCTGACGATGCTATTACAACCCACACGTATGGCGCAGAAGGTTCCTACACGGCCACGCTCACCGTTACCAATAAGGACGGCGCGACGGACGTAACAACCGTGGACGTGCAAGCGGGGCGGCCGCCGAGCGTCACCATCACGGCCCCGCAGTACGGTCCGTCATTTGCACCGGGGTCACGGGTTTCCTATTCTGGCGCGGCGACCGATGCGATAGATGGCAAACTGCCACCCGGCAGTCTTTCCTGGTCGGTCATTCTACGCCATTGCGAGCTCGGTGCCGACTGGGTTTGCCACTGGCACTCTTATCAGAATTCGCTGGGCAAGAGTACCGGTGACCTGCTCGTACCCAATCAGGGCGGCGATATCATGTACCTTGAGCTTCAACTGACTGCGACCAATGGCCGCGGCCTCTCAGCTACAGCGCATACGTTCATTGGCCCGGACACGGACCGGGACGGACTGCTTGACTTCCAGGAAGCGCTGGTCACGAGGACCGATCGATCCGACCCGGATACAAACAATAATGGCATTCCTGACGGATCGGACGACTTCGACGGAGATCGGTGCAGAAATGTAGCGGAGCTGGGGCCGAACGCGATGCTTGGCGGGATGCGCGATCCGACCTACCGGTGGGACTACTTCAACCCCAGCAACGACGGACTTAATCGGACGGACGACATTCTGGCCGTTATCTATAGGTACTACGTCACCTCGGGCCGTCCCGGATACTCCACCGCCTTCGATCGCGGGGGCTTCACCGGCCCGAACGCCTGGGACCTTGCGCCCCCGGATGGGCAAGTCCGCGTGGACGACATCCTCGCGGCGGTCCGCTCATACCTACAGGACTGCGCGTAACCGTCCGCGAGTAGTCCCTAGACGTTCGGTTTTCCCTTCCTAGGCCCTGTGTTATACTCCACGCGCGTACGCGACGAATTTCACAAAGTAGGAGACCCTGAGTGCTCGGAGAGTTCGGGCGGGCCGGGTTCTTGCTCATCTTCGCAGCGGCCTTTCCGCTCATACCGATCGTCGCCTCCGTCGCGTTCGGATTCCTGAAGATCCGTCCCAAACACCCCGACCCGATCAAGGAAGCCACCTACGAGTGCGGCGTCGAGACGGAAGGGGACGCCTGGGGTCAGTTCAACGTCCGCTACTACGTCTTCGCGCTCCTCTTCGTCGTCTTCGACGTCGAGGCGGTCTTTCTCTACCCGTGGGCGGTGGCGTTCCGGCAGCTCGGCCTCTACGCCTTCGTCGAAGCGGTCGTCTTCGTCGCGATCCTGGTCGTCGGTTATCTGTACGCCTGGCGCCGGAAGGCGCTGGAGTGGGTCTAGTGCCCGCATCAACGGTCGCGCTCTCCGGTCAGCAGGTCTCCGAGCGGCTCGGCAGCGTGGCGGCCGGCGCCGTCGTTCAGGCAGCTGACGGCTTCGTGGAAGTGCGGCCGGACCGGCTGCTCGATGTCTGTCGCTTCTTGCGTGACGATCGCGCTACCGACGCGCGCTTTCTCAACTCGATCAGCGGCGTCGACTGGTACGACTGGTTCGAGGTCGTCTACACGCTCACGTCGCTCGCGCACAATCATACGCTGACGCTCAAGGCCCGCGCCGACCACGACCGGCCCGAGGTGCCGTCCGTCGTTTCGATCTGGCACGGCGCGCACCTGCAAGAACGCGAGATCTACGATCTGCTCGGCATCCGCTTCAGCGGACATCCCGATCTCAAGCGGCTCTTCCTCTGGGAAGGCTTTCCGGGTCATCCGCTGCGCAAGGACTTCATGAGCATGCCGGGCGGCGAACATCCCGGCTTGCAGCGCTTCCCGAAGGAAGACCCGGCGGGCTGGGGCGGTGAGTTCCGTGGCGATTAAAACAGAGCCGCTCATCGTCAACATCGGACCGCAGCATCCCTCGACGCACGGCGTCTTCCGCATGCGCGTCCACCTGGACGGCGAAGTGATCACGGACGCCGAGATGGTGGTCGGCTACTTGCACCGCAGCATGGAAAAGCTCGCCGAGGAGCGAACCTGGACGCAGAACATCCCGTTTACGGATCGGATGGACTACCTGGCTGCGATGACGGGCAACCTTTCGTACTGTATCGCCGTCGAGAAGCTTGCCGGGATCGACGTGCCGGAGCGCGCGCAGTACCTGCGCGTCATCTTCGGCGAGCTGCAGCGCATCGCCAGCCACGCCATGGCGAACGGCACGTTCATCAACGACTGCGGCGCCTGGCAAACACCGCTGTTCTACATGTTCCGCGAGCGCGAGAAGATCCTCGACCTGTTCGAGATGACCTGCGGAGCGCGGCTGACGCTCAACTACATGCGCATCGGCGGCGTCGCCTTCGAGCCGCCGGACGAGTTCTGGCCGGCGCTGCAGGCGCTCGTCGACGAGCTGCCGGAGCGCATCGACGAATATGATCGCTTGCTGCTCGACAACGAGATCCTGCTCCTGCGTTCGCGCAACGTCGGCGTGCTTTCACCCGAGATGGCGATCAACGCCTCGGTCAGCGGGCCGATGCTACGCGGCTCCGGCATCGCGTGGGACATCCGCAAAGCCGACCCGTACTGCTCTTACGACCGCTTCGACTTCCAGATCCCCGTGGGCAACCAGGGGGACTGCTACGACCGCTTCGTCGTCCGCATGGAGGAGGTGCGCCAGAGCTTGCGCATCATCCAGCAAGCCGTGCCGAACCTGCCGGCCGGTCCGTGCGCTGCCGACGTGCCGCTCAACCTGCGTCCGCCGGCCGGCGAGCTCTACTCGGCTATCGAGTCACCAAAGGGCGAGCTCGGCTTCTACCTCGTCAGCGACGGTGGCCCGACGCCGTTCCGCTGGCACGTCCGTGCGCCGTCGCTGATCAACCTGTCGCCGCTGAAGGAGATGGTGATCGGGCAGACCGTCGCAGACGCGATCGTGACGCTGGGCAGCATCGACATCAACGTCGGCGAGATCGACCGCTAGCATGCTGCTCGCCAACTGGTACGACTTCCGCGATCTCGGCAACGCCGTCGGCGGCCTGGTCAGCTGGCTGGGCGACCACGACGCACCCGACTGGCTTCCTTACGTGCTCGCTGCGGTGCTGGGCTGCCTCGGCATCCTCGCCTTCGTTGGCCTGACTTCGGTCCTCAACATCTGGGTCGAACGGCGGCTGATCGGCCGCATCCAGGTACGGCGCGGGCCGAACAGGCTCGGGCCGTTCGGGTTGCTCCAGCCCGTGGCCGACGCGATCAAGCTGATCCAGAAAGAGGCGCTTACGCCGAAGGAAGCCGACAGCCTCGTCTACGTGCTGCCGCCGGTCTTGATCTTTATCCCGGCGATCCTCGCGTTTGCGGTGCTGCCCTTCGGGAGCAGGATGGTGCTCGCCGACCTGAACGTTGGCGTGCTGTACCTGCTCGCGCTCGGTTCGACGACGGCCGTGCTCATCTTCATGGCCGGCTACGCTTCGAACAACAAGTACGCGCTGCTCGGCGCGATGCGCGTCATCGCCATGCTGATCAGCTACGAGATCCCGAGCGTCCTCGCGCTCCTCGGCGTCGTGACCTTCGCCGGCACGATGCAGCTGAGCGGCATCGTCGACTTCCAGGACAACTACTGGTCGTGGCTGATCTTCTTCCAGCCGCTCGCCTTTCTGATCTTCCTCTTCGGCTCGACGGCCGAGCTGAACCGCACGCCCGCCGACATCGCTGAGGCCGAGTCTGAGATTATCGCCGGCTACCACATCGAATACTCGGGCATGAAATGGGGGCTGTTCTACGCCGTGGAGTTGGTGAACGCCATGGGCCTCTCGGCGATCATCGCGACGCTCTTCCTCGGCGGCTGGTGGACCTTCGGGCTGGAGAAGATCATTCCGGGTTGGATCCTCGTCATCGGCAAACTGTACGCGGTCTACTTCCTGCTGATCTGGTTCCGCGGCACGCTGCCGCGCTTCCGCATCGACCAGCTGATGGCGTTCGCCTGGAAGTTCTTGCTGCCGCTCAGTCTGGTGAACGTGCTGGTTTCGGCGCTCGAGGTGCTGATCTGGGAGGAGTACAACATTAGCGCCGGCATCGTGTTGCCGATCTTTGCCCTGGTGAACATCGCGCTGTCCGGCGTGCTCGTGGTCGGCTGGAGCGGGCTGATGACCCGCGACCTCGAACGCGCGCCGAGGCGGCCGCGCATGTTCAAGGAGATCAACGTTCCGTTGCCGGGCGAGCCCGCCGCGAAGCCGGTGGGGTAGGGGGAGGACCGCTGGACGACATCGGCGTTGTCATCGCGTTCTGGGTGCTGGCCGCTCTGACCCTGGGGTCGGCGGCCATGATCGTTCTCGTCCGCAACCTGCTGCACGCGCTGCTCTTCCTGATCCTGAGCTTCGTCGGCATGGCGGGGCTGTTCATCACCCTCTCCGCCGACTTCGTCGCCGTCGTTCAGGTGCTGATCTACGCGGGCGCGATCGCCGTGCTGATGCTCTTCGCGATCATGCTCTCGCCCCGCTCCGGCCGCGACAACGCGGGCAATCTGCTGCAGCTACCCGTGCTCGTGCTGTGCGGACTCTTCGCCGCCGGCATCACCTTCGCCGTGATCGAGACCGACTGGCGCGAAGCGACCGGCGGCTCCTTCGATACGACCGCGAACGCGATCGGCCAGGCGCTGCTCAGCCCGTTCGTCCTGCCATTCGAGATCGCATCGGTGGTACTCGTGGCGGCGATGATCGGCGCGATCGTGCTCGTGCAGGAGGACGAGTGAGCGCCCCGTTGCTCAGCGCCCACGTCTCGCTCGATCAGGTGCTCATCGTGGGCGCCGTGCTGTTCGCGATCGGCCTGTACATCGCGCTGACGAAGCGCAACGCTGTCGCCGTGCTGATGGGCATCGAGCTGATGCTGAACGCGGTCAACCTCACATTCATCGCCTTTGCGCGCTTCGTCGAATCGCCGCGGCCGATCGACGGCCACGTCTTCGCCGTGTTCGTGATTACGATTGCCGCGGCAGAGGCCGCGGTCGCACTGGCGCTCGCCGTGGCGATCTACCGCTCCCGCGAGACGATCGACGTCGACCGCATCAACTTGCTGCGTTGGTGAGATGTTGGTCGGAACCGGGCTTGCAATCACACGCCCCCAGCCTGAAGGCTGGGGAATTCAGAACGTAGATGATGGCCCAGCCTTCAGGCTGGGGTTGAGGAAATAACTCCGGATGTGGACGAAGTTTATGGAAGTGAAGAGCGGCTACACGGCGCAGCTCTGGCGTGAGTTCTTCCACCACGAAGGCCTTCCCGTGCAGATCATCCCGCCGCTCGACGGCGAGGCGCCGATGACCGCGCCACGCGAGCTGTGGGTGCCCGATAGCAAGACCCACGTCGCCGCCGAGCTGATGAGGAAGATCTAGCAATGCTACCTCAGGTCCCCGAGGGCGTGGTCTGGGCGATCCTGCTGCTGCCGGTCGGCGCGCTGGCAGTCAACCTGCTCTGGACGAGACCGTACCCAAGCTGGAGCGGCTACGTCACGATCGCCGCGATCGGGCTCGCCTTCCTGCTGTCGCTCTGGGTGCTCGACAGCGTCATCGACAAGGACGGTCACGCGCTTGCCTTCCAAACGCACGAGTGGCTGAAGATCGATGCTCCCGCCGGCAACCCGCTCGTCGTCAACCTGGGCCTCCGCGTCGACGGGCTGACGGCGATCATGCTCATCGTCGTGACGTCGGTGTCGTTGCTCGTCCAGGTCTACTCGCAGGGCTACATGGCGGGCGACGGCGGCTATTCGCGCTACTTCGCGTACATGTCGCTCTTCACCGCGTCGATGCTCGGCCTGGTTCTCGTCGACAGCATCCTCGTCCTGTACGTCTTCTGGGAGCT
>JBIOYF010000278.1:0-14909 GCA_044870035.1 Dehalococcoidia bacterium | reverse complement strand
CGCGGTACATCGGGTACACCGCGACGGCGCCAGCCCGCAGGCCGAACGTCTCCGGGAAGCTCGGCATCTTCGGGTGCTTCGCGAAGCCGCGCAGCGTCAGCCCGTTGGCCGGCTTACTGCCGTTCAGGTGCGCCCGCGCCCGCTCGACGAACGCGTTCACCAGGTCCGCGGTCTGTGCTGCGTCCTTCACGATGGGCTGGGCGGGTAGGGGACTCGTCCCTACGCGCTGCGGGTCCGTCTCCGTAATCTGGTCCGAGAGCTGGCCGGAGCCTTCCGGGCGCAGCACCAGGACGAAGCGGTGCTCCTTCACCGGCTCGACGAAGAGCTGCGCGCCCGGCAGCTCGATCCGGCGTAGCTTCTCGCAGATCGCCGCGTTCTGTTCGGTCGCGAGCCGGCCCGCGCGCCGGTCGACGATGCGTCCTTGCGCGTCGAGGGTGCAGAAGTTGCCCCGCGCCGCGACGTCCTGCGGATGCAGGTCGAAGTCGATGCCCAGCGCCTCGAGCACGCCCCGCCCGACGAGATAGCGCAGCGGATCGTAGCCGAAGAGGGACAGGTGGCCGGGGCCGCTGCCCGGCGTGATCCCGTACCCGACCGGTACCGTCAGCCCGCAGGCGCTCTCCGCGGCCAGCCGGTCGAGGTGCGTCGTGTCCGCCGCCTCTAGCTCCGTGCGGCCGCTGTCAGGATGCTCCAGCCCGCCGAGCCCGTCGACAACGGCGAGTACGATCTTCGTGTCGTTCGCTATCGCTAGCCGCCGGATGAGGTCCAGGTCCACGTGGCTATTGTATCAGCGTCGAACTTCGAACCTCGAACTTCAAGCGTCTAGCATCAAGCTTCTAGCCTCGAGCATCCGCCAGCGCCGCCACGCCCGGCAGCTCTCGCCCTTCCAGGAACTCTAGGAACGCGCCGCCACCCGTCGAGACGTGGTCGAACTTGTCCGTCAAGCCGGCCTGCTCGACCAGCGCGGCCGTCTCGCCGCCGCCCACGATCGTCACGGCGTCCAGCTTGGCCAGCTCCTGCGCCAGCGCAGCCGAGCCGCGCGCGAACGGCGGCATCTCGATCACGCCGAGCGGCCCGTTCCAGACGATGGTCCGGCAGCTCTGCAGCGCCTCGGCGTAGGCGTCGATCGACATCGGTCCGGCATCCATAATGCGCCAGCCCTCCGGCACCGCCTCAACGAACACCTGCAGCGTCTGCGCGTCGCTCGCGAAACGGTCCGCCAGCATTACGTCGACCGGCAGCAGCAGGCGCACGCCGCGCTGCCTGGCTTCTTCGGTCACGGCGCGGGCGGCAGCGAGCTGGCCGTCCTCCACCAGCGAGTCGCCCACGTTCAGGCCGCGCGCCTTCAGGAAGGTGTTCGCCATGCCGCCGCCGATCACCAGCACATCCGCCTTCGAGAGCAGGGTACGCAGCACGGCCATCTTGTCGCCGATCTTGGCCCCGCCGATGATCGCGCCGAGCGGCTTCTCGGGATTCGCGACGGCGCGCGAGAGGTAGTCGATCTCCTTCTCCATCAGCAGCCCGGCGACCGCGGGCAGCAGGTGCGCGACGCCTTCGGTCGACGCGTGAGCGCGATGCGCCGCGCCGAACGCGTCGTTCACGTAGACGTCGGCCAGCGAGGCGAGCCGCTTGGCGAACCCGGGCTCGTTCGCTTCTTCCTCGGAATGGAAGCGCACGTTTTCGAGCAGCAGCACCTGGCCGGGCTGGAGCGCGGCGACGGCGCGTTCGGCCTCGGGCCCGACGCAGGCGCTCGTCGTAGCGACGGGCGCTGCCAGCAGCTCGGAGAGGCGCTGGGCCACCGGCGCGAGACTGTACTTCTCGTTTCGCTTGCCCTCCGGCCGGCCGAGGTGCGAACAGAGAATGACCTTGGCCCCGTGGTCGCCTAGGTACTCGATCGTCGGCAGCGCCGCTTTGATCCGCAGGTCGTTCAGGATGCGGCCCTGATCATCCATCGGCACGTTGAAGTCGACGCGGACGAGGACGCGCTTACCCTCTACGTCGATATCGCGGACCGTCTGCTTCCGCATGAGAGGCGCTACTACGAGGTGCGCTCCGCCGCGAAGCGCGCCAGCGCCTCCAGCTCCGCGCGCTCGTCGCCCAGCGAGAGGCCGCGCAGCGCCTCGATCGCTGCCTCGGCGTGCTCGCGAGCGCTGCGCTCGCCATCGCTTCGGGCGCCCAGCCGCTCGAGCAGCTCGCGGGCGCTCGATAGGTCCTGCGCGCTGATGTCCGGCCGGCCGAGCAGCGAGCGCAGGCGCTCGCTCTCGTCGCCGGACGCGTGCTCCAGCGCCACCACGATGGGGTAGGACTGCTTTCCCGCGCGGATATCGTCACCGCTCGACTTGCCGGTCTCTGCGGCGTCGCCCCAGCAGCCGAGCAGGTCGTCGCGGATCTGGAACCCCAGGCCCAGGCGACGGCCGTACTCGTACAGACCGCGCACGACGGCGTCGTTCGCGCTGCCCAGTAGTCCGCCAATGGCGCAGCAGGCCGCCAGCAGCGAGGCCGTCTTGCCCTCGATCATGGCCAGGTAGTCGTTGCGTGTAATCTCATACTCGTCTTCGTAGCGCAGGTCGCGATGCTGGCCCTCGCAGAGGCGCACCGTCGCTTCGTCCAGCAGGCGGGCGGCCGCCAGCACGCGTTCGGCGTCGTGCCCTCGCTCTGAGAGGCCCAGGAGCATCAGGTGCGCCAGCGCGAACATGCCGTCGCCGGCGTTGATCGCCTCGGACTTGCCCCAGACCCGCCAGACCGTATCGCGGCCGTGGCGCTGCGCGCTGGCGTCCTCGACGTCGTCGTGGAGGAGCGTGAAGTTGTGCAGCAGCTCGACCGCCGCGGCCGCCGGCAGGGCCCTCGACCAGTCGCCACCTGCCGCCTCACAGCAGAGCAGCAGGAGCGCCGGCCGGAGCAGCTTGCCGCCCCGGTTCGTGGTCGGCCGGCCCTGGGCGTCCTCCCAGCCCAGGTGGTAGCGCATCTGCGGGAAGGGCGGCTGGTCGGACGGGTCGAGGGCGGCCCGCAGCTCCCCGACGATGGCCTCCCTATAGCGGTCCAGGACGTCGAAGGCTGGCCTGCCTGGTGCTTCGGGTTGGCTCATTTGGGCAAGCTGGCCCAGGGACGGGGCGCTGGGAACGGGAGGATCATGGCGTATTCCACTATACCCGAAGCTGGCCTCAAGGCAGAGGCCGCTTCTGCCCGCTCCAGGGGCCAGCAGGGCCTTTAGGAACGCCCAGACTCAGCCGATGCTTATTTCGAGGTGCCCATGAGATACAAGCATATGGTTATCTACGTCGGCAGGTCCTCAGTCTTCACCGATCAGCGCTTCACGGAGAAGCTCCACAACACCCTCCACAGCCACGAGGAGCACGGCTGGGAGCTGGTGGCCGTGGCGCCCCGCTCCGGCCCCCTGGGCGACGTGAGCGGCGTCTGGCTCTTCTTCAAACGGCTGGAGGAGGCCCACGAGGTGGGCGCCACCACGGATGGGCAAGAGCCGCCCACCGAGATCAAATCGCAGGCCGCGTAGCGGACGCTAAGCAGACCAACATAACAACGCCCCTCTTCGATGAGGGGCGTTTTGTGTGTGTCACCCTGAGCCGCCTCCTTCGTGTCAGCCTGAGCGCAGCGAAGGGTATTTCCCCACCAGTGGAGGGCCGTTCGCGCCAGCGGCGCCTACCTCGGCCGCGACATGAACTCAAGCCTGTTCCCGAACGGGTCGCGGGCGAAGAAGCGCTCGCGATCGCTCAGCGGCTGCGCTTCCTGGATCTCCACGCCGTTCGCCGCCAGATGCGCCTTCAGCCCTGCCACGTCGTCAACCACCAGCGCTGGGTGGTGCTCGCCCCGCCCCGATCGATAGCCGTCGCGCGCCTGAACGTGCAGCTCGCGGTCGCCGACGCGATACCAGATCCCAGGCCGTCCCAGCTCCGCCTCGGGTCGCTGCGCCTCCTCCAGCCCCAGCAGCCCCGAGTAGAACCGGCGCGCCTCCTCCAGCCGCTCAGCCGGCACGGTAAGCGCGACATGGTGGAGCGACTCGATATTGGGCACAGCGCTCCTCCTACTCGATCGGCGCGCCCGCCGCGCGCACCAGCTCCTCGCGGCTGATCGCGCCCGCTCGCACGATACGCAGCGGAGCCGTGGTGCAGTCTACCACCGTCGATGGCGTGCCTCCCGGACAGCGCCCGCCGTCGATGACGTAGTCGACCCGATCGCCCAGCTGCGACCGCACGTCGTCCGCCGTGAGCGGCTCCGGCCCGCCCGCGATGTTCGCGCTGGTGCCCGTGATCGGCGAGCCGAGCAGGCGCACCAGCTCGCGCGGCACGTCGTGGTCCGGCACGCGTACGGCGACAGTATCGCCGTGGACCGCCTTCGAGCGATAGCCGGGCGCTTTACGTAAGACGATCGTCAGCGCGCCCGGCCAGAAGTCGCGGATCAGGTTCCGCGCCACCTCCGGTACATCGGCCGCCACGAGCGCTAGGTCTCGCGGCGACGCGATCAGCAGCGGCGTCGACTCCTCCGGCCGGCGCTCCTTCGCCGCGAACAGCTTTTCGACCGCGACATCGTCCGTCGGGACGGCCGCCAGGCCGTACACCGTGTCCGTCGGGTAGGCCACCAGCCCGCCCCCGCGCAAGATCTCTACAGCTTCGTCGATCTGCGTTGTCAGCATAATCATGTAGCGGCGCGTCTTGCCTGCCCTCGAGCGAAGCGAAGGGATGCGCCCTCGGCGACCCCGGGTCGCCCGATCCATGTCATTGACCCCAGTCTAGCAACGGTGCTAGCGTAAGACAGAAGCCCATATGGCCCGAAGCTCCAAACAGCAGCCCGAGAGCCACCGCATTTCCTCCAGCGGCGACCTCGAGGTGGGTACGTATCTCGAAATCGCCCGCGGCAAGCGCTCCGCCTCAGGCCAGGGCGAGCCGCACGCGCCGGAAGCCGTCGTCATCCTCGACTTTGGCTCGCAGTACAGCATGCTGATCGCGCGTCGCGTCCGCGAGTGCAACGTCTACTGCGAGCTGCTGCCCTTCGACGCGCCGCGCTCGGCCATCGACGCGCTCAACCCAAAGGGCTTCATCCTCTCCGGCGGCCCGAACAGCGTCTACGACGAAGGCGCGCCCGCCGCGCCCGGCTACGTCTTCGAGAGCGGGCTGCCGGTGCTGGGCATCTGCTACGGCATGCAGCTCCTCGTTCAGCAGCTCGGCGGGCGAGTCGGCCACAGCGGCGGCCGCGAGTTCGGTCACGCCGTCGTCCACCGCCGCGAGAACGGCGCGGCGGCCGCCGGCATCCTCGAGGGCCTGCCCGAAAGCATGCCCGTCTGGATGAGCCACGGCGACCGCATCGAAGAGCTGCCTCCCGGATTTTCGTCGCTGGCTTACTCGGAGAACTCGCAGGTCGCCGTGATCGGCAACGGCGCGGGCTACATCGGCCTGCAGTTCCACCCGGAGGTCGTCCACACAGCCTACGGCAAGCAGCTCATCGAGAACTTCCTCTACCGCGTCTGCGGCTGTACCGGCGATTGGACGCCCGGCCACTTCATCGACGAGGCCGTCGAGCGCATCAAACGCGAGGTCGGCGCCGAGCGCGTGCTCTGCGCGCTCTCCGGCGGCGTCGACTCGGCCGTCGCGGCCGCGCTCGTCCACAAGGCGGTCGGCGACCAGCTCACCTGCATCTTCGTCGACAACGGCCTGCTCCGTCGCGAGGAGCCGGAGCGCGTCGTCGCGACGTTCCAGCGCCACATGAAGATGCGCCTCGTCCACGTCGACGCGGCGGCGCGCTTCCTCGAAGAGCTGGCGCAGGTCGTCGACCCCGAGGAGAAGCGCAAGCGCATCGGCGAGACGTTCATCCGCGTCTTCGAAGAAGCCGTAGGGGCGCACGCTCGCCCTGAGCTTGGTCGAAGGGGCAGTGCGCCCCTGGAGGGCGACTTTCAGTTCCTCGTCCAGGGCACGACCTATCCCGACGTCATCGAAAGCTCACCGCCCGGCGGCGAATCGAAGGCCGCGGTCAAGATCAAGACGCACCATAACGTCGGCGGCCTGCCCGAGAAGATGACCTTTCGGCTGTTGGAGCCGCTCCGCTACCTGTTCAAGGACGAAGTCCGGCAGGTCGGTCTCGCGCTCGGGCTCTCGGAGGAGATCGTCTATCGACAGCCGTTCCCCGGGCCGGGCCTGGCCATCCGCATCATCGGCGAGGTCACGCGCGAGAAGCTCGAGATGCTGCGCGCGGCCGACTGGATCGTGATGGACGAGATAAAGGACGCCAAGCTCTACCGCGAGCTCTGGCAGTCCTTCGCCATCCTCACCGACACGCAGTCGGTCGGCGTCATGGGCGACTTCCGCACCTACGGCTACGTCGTCGCCGTGCGCGCCGTCACCGCCGAGGACGCCATGACCGCGGACTGGGCGCGCCTCCCCTACGACGTACTCGCGCGCATCGCCAACCGCATCGTGAACGAAGTCCCCGGCGTCAACCGCGTCGTCTACGACATCACCTCGAAGCCGCCGGGGACGATTGAGTGGGAGTAGGCGCTGTGAGTAAGGCCGACGAGAACGTGGAGAGTGGCCGCACTCAGGAGCGCGCAGAGAATACTCCTCGACGCCGAGGGCGGTACAAGGCCGGCCAGATCACGTTCGCGCCCGGACAACCTATCGAAATTACGGACCAACCGCATAAACCGACCCTTAGCGCGCAGGAAAAGAAAGTACTCAAGCACATTGGTGAGGTGATTAAGGAATATCTCAAGGCTGGACACGAATTACTCGCCACTACATATTCCGGAGCCAAGGAGTTCGCTCCTACCCACCTCGCGTATCCCTGCAAAGCATTTGTATTTTGTTGCAATGATGGCGTCGTGATTCGCTACGAGCGATCCCTAGATGATAAGGATCAAATTCGCTCCGGCTGGCTAGATGACACTGCGGATGCGATCTTGAAAGGCGCCTCTGAGGCTGCCGTCTATTGCGTACCTCCCGGATCGGAACCCAGCTCCATTGACGTCAGCTCTAGTCCGAAACTCCAGCTCGTGAGTGAGAATGCCATTACGGGAGAACAAACAGTCCTAGTCGACACAAAAATTGCGTACCTTCTTCGTCTGGAGAGTCAGGCCCCCGATCTGTCGACCGCTGCGGGGAAGCCATTTCGCCTTGCCGGCCTTGAGAGTCACTTCGAATTTCATCTGCGGGCAATTGAGGTCAACGAATCACGGCCCAGTGACGAGGGCCGCGAGTTTATCACAAGAACGGTGATTCGCTTGCCAGTGGGTTGGGACTACATCGAACTCTATCCCAGCGTTGACTTGAAGTATTGGAGGGTTGACAGTGCCAGGCTCTGGGCGGAGAACGACATACTAGCCTGGGTAATGCGGCGGCAGGCACGAGAACAGCATTTCAGGGCACTCGATCCCAACGTTGATGCTCGGAGGGAGTGGGCACAGTTGTTGGATGAATATCGTACCGTCCTGGACTCCGGTGCTCACGAGGAAGTTCTTCATCAGTTCCTGTTAAGAAATCCGGCTCTTCTATGTCCGACCCAAAAGAGAGTCTGGAGTAAGGTACCCTTTGGAGGAAGTACCAGTGATTTCGTCTTTCAAGAGGCCGCTGGGCACTATCTCTTGGTTGAAATAGAATCGCCCAGGAGGAGGCTCTTCGTGAAGAGCGGGGATACCTCCAAAGATCTCAACCACGCACAAAACCAAGTTATGGATTGGAAGCGCTACATCGCCGACAATCCCAATACAGTTCAAGCAGAGCTTGGACTAATTGGCATATCACCGAATCCACGGAGCCTCATCGTGATTGGGAGATCGGCAAACATCTCTTCGGACGGGCGGCGGAAACTCGCAACAATGGGCAGCGACAGCCCCGGCCAGAAAATCATGACGTATGATGACGTCCTGGAGAATGCGAAAGCCGCGATCGAGAATGTCCTGGGCCCGATGTGGGCATCGTCCGCTGCGGCGGAAGTCTACTTCTTGTCCGAGCGATCCGAGCAACCAACATAGCCTCGCGTAAGATGTGGCGATCTTCGTGTAGGGGCGACCGGCGGTCGCCCTGGGGTGGGGGGCACTCCTCGTAGAAGAACAGCTTCGCGCCCGTCCCACGGCGATTCGACCTACTGACATCCTAATGTCACCCTCCTCAAGTACAATCGTCGCATGACATCCTTCGGCTACACCGTTGAAGCGCCAATCCTCTGGCCCGAGCTGCAGCAGCTCGCGCGCGAGCTGGACCAGCATTCCAACTTCGACTCGCTCTGGATCGCCGACTCGCTCGTCCCAAACGGCCCGCTCGATGATCCGAGGCTGGAGACGTGGACGGCTCTGGCCGGCATCGCGCAGGCAACCACGCGCATCCGGCTAGGGGTGCACGTCTCCGCCAACCCGCTCCGCCAGCCCGCCGTTCTGGCCAAGATCGTTACGACGATCGATCACATCTCGGGCGGGCGTATCGAGCTGGGCATCGGCGCCGGCTGGCCCGGCGAGAACCGGCGCTTCGGCATCGACTTCTGGAAGCGGCGCGAGCGCGTCGAGCGGCTCGACGAGGCGCTGGCGGTGATCAAGCTGCTCTGGACGCAGCCGCACCCGAAGTTTGCAGGGAAGTACTACCGCCTCGATGAGCCGCCCTACAGCCCGCCGAACGTCCAGCAGCCGCACCCGCCGATACTCATCGGCGGCGGCAGCGACGCCATGCTGCGCGTCATAGCGAAGCACGCCGACGTGGTCAGCCCGATGATTGGGATGCCCGAGGCGAAGCCGAAGGTCGAGGCCTACGCGCGCGAGCTTAGCCGCGATCCGAGCGCTATCCAGTGGGAGGGCGGCGGACTGCTTTTCCTGCACGACGATCCGGCCGTGATAGAACGTGTGTTGCGATTTGCGATGGAGCAGTACAGCCAGACAGAAGAGCAGGTGCGCGCTGGCCTGTTCGGCTCAGTCGATGACGTGCGCGCGGCCGTGCGGCGTCAGGTCGATGAAGGCGCCGACAGGATCAACCTGTTCCAGCTTCCTCGCGTCCACATACAGAGCCTTCTTCGCTTCTCCGACGAAGTGATTCCGCAGTTCCGTTAGGTGGAGATAACCTCCCCACCAGCCCCGCGTGGTGACGATGACCTTGTAGGGGCGCATGGCCATGCGCCCTGGGGTGGCGGGCCGGCTCGTCATTCTGGGCTGCCAAGCCGGCCTCATGAGGGAAGTAGGGACGTAGCTTTAGCTGCGCCCGGTCCGCCGAAGGCGGACGCAGTAGGGCGCATGGCCATGGGCCCTGGGTGGTGGCTGGGTTGTCTTATCGTAGGGGCGCATCGCGCCTGCCCTCGAGCGAAGCGAAGGGATGCGCCCTGGGGAGGGGACGGGAACGCTCAGCTAGCGGCGGCTGCGGGCGCCGCAACAGGCAGCGTCCAGCCGCGAGAGACCCCGCCCATGCGCAGGATCCCGAAGATGCGCGTCCGCTGCCCGTCCGACCACGTCAGCAGACCGCCGTTCGCGCCGTAGAGCCGGTAGTGGACCGCCTCACCGGCGGCCTTAGGAACGTGCAGCAGCTCTTCGCCGGCCTTGCACTTGATCGAGAGCCCGCGGGGATAGCGTTGGAAGCCGTCGGACTCGGCGGCCAGCTGGCCCTGCGCGTCGTAGAGGTGGTAGGCCAGGAACTGGACGCCGTATTCATCGGCAGCCATCTCCAGGACGGTCTCTCCTGAGACGGAGTCCATGAACACGGTGTGGCTACCGGTCGATCGTTCTCCTGATCTCATGATGACCCTCCCCCGAGGCTGAGCTCCCGAGCTGGCTAACGGCGTCCGCGACGCCCGGGTCGACCGCCGGATGCCCGCTCGACCGCGATGTCGAGCGACCGGCCGTTGAGCTGCGTTCCCCGCAGGGCGTCGACGGCGGCGTTGGCCGCGTCGGCATCGGTCTCTACGTACGCGATGCCGCGTCGCGCCATATAGCGGAGCGCGCTTACCTTGCCGTACTTCTCGAACATCGACCGCAGGTCGCTGTCCTTCAAGTTTGGCGGCAAGTTACCAACGAAGATCGTAGCCAAGGTAGCCCCTTCGCTGAACGTGCTGCCCTTTCCCTTGGGGGGAAGGGGCTAGGGAATCGGTCGGACTCGAACTCTAGTAGCGAGCGCGCGCGGGCGTTCGCTTCGAAAAGCAGGAGCTGCAGTAGACCGGCCTGTCGCCGCGTGGCTCGAACGGCACTTCCGTGTTCGTGCCGCAGTCTGCGCACACGACGGCATGCATCTCGCGCGGGCCGCGGCTGTAGCCGCCACCGCCACCACTGTCACCGCGCTCTGATTTTCGCGCCTGACGGCACGATGGGCAGCGCTTGGGCTCGGTGTAGCCCTTTCCTGCGAAGAATTCCTGATCGTCCGCCGAGAAGGTGAACGACTGTCCGCAGTCCTGGCACGTTAGGGTCTTGTCTGTATATGGCACGCAATGGCCTCCTTTGTGCTTCCAGGCCATCGGTGCGTTACGAATTGAGAGCGTGATGCAGGTCGAGGACGAGGAAAACGAATATACGGAACTATACCACAGGGCACAAGCCCATCACAAGCAGGCCCTGTTGTGTCATTCCGTGTAGGGGCGCATCTTGATGCGCCCTGGGCGGGCCCGGGGGTCTTGTCGTAAGGGCGCATGGCCAAGCGCCCTGGTGTGGTGGCCCGGGTGTATGCCGATCCGCGTAGGGGCGAGCGGCGCTCGCCCCGTCTTCCCTTCGCTCCTTGGACGCCGCCGACGCCTCGACCGCACAACGGCCCCCAGGCCAGGCCCTCCGGACGCCGTCACGAAGGAGCGCATCTTCATGCGCCCTGGGGTGGTGGGGAAGGTCAGTGTCACCAGGCCCTTCGAGATAACCCCATCGCGTCGTACGCTCTCCCCGCTATGACTCGCCGAACCGCCTCGACCGCCCCTCATGGGCGCAGAAGACTATCAAGTTCTGGGCGGGAAAAACGCCACTTCAGACTCGACTTTTTTCCAAAACGCGGAATTCCATCAAACGATGAAACCGCCCTGCGTTACACTGGCCTCGCCATGATCGAGCAGCTGCGCGCGGCGCTCGCCCGCCACGAGCCCAAGCGCCTCCAGCGCGACGGCCTGCCGCGTGCGGCCGTGCTCATCCCCCTCTACGAGAAGGACGGCGCCCACCACGTGCTGCTCCAGGTGCGCACCGAGCTGGTCCTTCATCACAAGGGCCAGATCAGCTTCCCGGGCGGCGCGGAGGACGAAGGCGACGTGGACCTGCTCATGACGGCCCTCCGTGAGACCGAGGAGGAGATCGGCCTGGCCCGTGAAGATGTCGAAGTCCTCGGCCAGCTCGACGACATCGTCACGATCAGCGACTTCGTCGTCACCCCGTACGTCGGGCTCGTGACGCGCCCGGCGCCGTACCCGTTCGCGCCCAGCGGCTTCGAAGTCGCCGAGCTGCTCGAGGTGCCCGTGCCGCATCTGCTGCATCCCGACACGCTTAACCACGAGCCCGTCCCCTGGCGCGATCGACTCGTCCCGCCGCCGTCGTACTCGTTCGGCGAGCACGTCATATGGGGCGCGACGGCCCGCCTCATGCAACGCTTCCTTGATCTGGCGAGAGGAATGTAGGGGCGGGCGGCTGCCCGCCCAGGGCTCGTCCTACGTCCGCAGCAGCCGCGAGCGGCCCGGCCAGGTGACGCGCAGGCCTGCCCATGACATCGTGACGAAGCCCAGCGTGAAGAGCGGCCACTGGAAGTCGGAAGGCCGCACTCGCCCGACGGCGGTCAGACCATCGGGTACAGCGCGCAGGCCGTCGATGGTGAACGTAAGCAGCACGATCGCGATGCCAACGGCAGCGACGGCAGCATTCGTCCAGTTCAGCCGCCAGCTCACGCCTCGGTCGGCGCTGCGCACGGCCGCCGCCCCACCAACGCACATCACCGCCGCGATCAGCGCCGGCGCGAGCACCGGCCCCCACCAGGGCACCGGGATCAGGAACAGCACGTCCCAATCGAGGGGCGAGCGCGGCCAGCCCTGAAAGACCGCCAGCCACACGTAGTAGGCGATGTCCCAGAGCCCGAACGCGAAGACAAAGTGGCCCAGCCGGTCCTGCAGCTTCTGGCCGGCCATCCAGCCGACCACCAGCAGCATGACCACCGTCGCGACCTCCCGGCCCACCTCGATTGCAGCCAGCCGGTCCAGCGTGGTGGGCAGGTCGCGCACCAGGTCGTGGATGCCACGGGCCTCGCGCAGGTAGACCACCACGGCCGCCTCTACGTACGCCATCGCGATGGCGTAGAGCGCGACGAAAGGCAGCCGGCGAAAGCTCGACATGCCGTGAGTATACAGGGCGCTTGAAGGCGCTAGACTACGACGGTGAGCCGCTCCGTCACCGCGGTACTACTGCTCTCCTGCGCCGACCAGAAGGGACTGGTCGCAGCGGTATCCGACTTTCTCTATAGGAATGACGGCAACATCATCCACGCCGACCAGCACACCGACCTGGAGGAAGGGATCTTCCTCCAGCGCGTCGAGTGGGAGCTGGAGGGCTTCGCAATCCCGCGCGAGGGCATGGTGGACGCGTTCCAGCCAATCGCCCAACGCTTCGGCATGACCTGGAGCCTGCACTTTTCGGACCTGGTGCCGCGCATCGCCCTGTTCGCATCAACGCTGCCGCACTGCCTGTACGACCTGCTGGCGCGCTGGCGGATGGGCGAGTTCCGCGCCGACATCCGCCTGGTGGTGAGCAACCACGACGAGCTGCGCCCGATCGCCGAGAGCTTCGCCGTGCCGTATCGCATGATCAGCATCACGCCGGAGACCAAGGCTGCGGAGGAGCAGCGGCTGCGCGAGGAGTTGGAGTCGGAGGGTATCGATCTGATCGTGCTCGCTCGGTACATGCAGATCCTGGGTGAGGAGTTCGTCGACCGCTACCGGCATAGCATCATCAACATTCATCACTCCTTCCTGCCCGCCTTTGCCGGAGCGCGGCCGTACCACCAGGCGCATGAGCGGGGGGTCAAGATTATCGGCGCGACGGCGCACTACATAACGCACGAGCTCGACCAGGGGCCGATCATCGAACAGGACGTAGCGCGGGTGAGCCATC
The DNA here is from genome assembly GCA_044870035.1 of Dehalococcoidia bacterium. Lineage (GTDB taxonomy): Bacteria > Chloroflexota > Dehalococcoidia > DSTF01 > RBG-16-68-14 > JBBDXS01. Next base: position 1,876 of record JBIOYF010000278.1, on the reverse strand, counting down.
GGGACAGCGTGGCCGACCTCGTCCGGAAGGGGCGGGACCTGGAGAAGGTCGTGCTGGCCCGCGCCGTGGATCTCCACCTGCGGCGCCGAATCGTGGTCTATGGCAACAAGACAGTGATTTTCGACTAGTCGGGGCCGGCGCGCGGCTGGCTAGCCTTGATGAGGAAACCGTAACAAATTTTGTCGTGATTCGGTCTAGCGAAAAGACGCCGGGGAGCGCTAAACTAGGGTGAGCGTAGCGGCCGTTGCTTCCCTTCGGGGTTCTTGCCACCAGGTACCCCCTATGCAGCGGGCCGTTACGCTCGCTGCTTTTGTGGCCGTCCCCGAAGCCTGCTTCGCCGAAGAGCACTGCGGCGGGTAACCGACTACACGACGGTCCTTGGCCCCGTCGCTACACCTACGATAGCTTCGCAGACGAGGCTGCGCATCGGCAAAACCGCCTATTTGTCGTGACCGAGCAGTCCTTTGCGGCGGGCCGCCATCGCGGCGGCCGTTCGATTGGGCACACCCAGCTTGCCCAGAATGTGACTGACGTGATGATCAACGGTGCGGGCGCTCAGTTGGAGCTTATCCGAGACCGCGCGATTGGTCATTCCCTGCGCGAGCAGTTCTAAGACGTCCAGCTCGCGGATCGACAGATCTACGGGCTCGCGCGTTCTGCTGCGCGATCCGTGATGCGCGACGCGAGCGCGCCGTACACCAGCGGCGGTTGGGCGCGAAGCGCCGCGGCCGGCCCGGCGAACAACGTTGCGGACCGCAATTACCGTGGCGAGGCCACTGGAATGGGGTAAGCTCTTGCCACACACTTCAACGCGGATCGACGCGCCATCGCTGCGCACGCCCGTGGCCTCGCGCAACGCGCCGCTCTGGTAGAACGAAGCGCGCTGCACCAGCTTCCTCGATGACGGGGCGAACAGGTCCGCGATCTGCCGCCCAATCAGGTCCGAGCATTCGTAGCCGAACATCTCACAGACCGCCGGGTTCGCGTCGATGATCGTGTTGCGCTCGTGAATGATCAGGCCCTCCATGCCGGCATCGGCCAGGAAGCGGTAGCGGTCCTCGATCTCAGGTGGTTGCTCACTGATCTCCCAGGAGACAAAGGAGAGCGCGACCACTTCGCCGTCGCGCTCGATCGGTCCCACGTGGGTCCGGTACTGCAGCACGGTGCCGTAGGGCCCAACGGACGGGATCTCAAACGTGATCGACGACTTCGTTTCGACGACCTGTGCGAGGTAGCTACGGAGGCGTACGTGGTGATCGGCAGGTACGTATTCGAAGACAGTCGAGCCGATCGCTTCTTCGCGCGTGATGCCGGGCACCGTGCGGTCGATGTACAGGATCGTGCCATCGAGGTCAACGACAAGGACGAGTGTAGTTGGCCGCTGGGCGTAGGCGCTGGCTTCGCTGGACGCCTCGAGCCGTAGGCGCTCGCTCGCGCAGAGGACGTAGCGGCATAGTCCTGAACGATCGGTCATCGGCGTGAGAGACGTCAATCCAGCATAGGGTCGCCCGCCGACGGTCAGCGACAATTGGCCGGTCCACGGACAAGCCGTCTCAATCGCACGCCAAAGCGCATTGTCTCGTGTTTTCGCATGACCCAGCTCCGTTATACTCGCGCCCGTCAAACCGGAACCCTCGCAGCCGGTAGCCGCGCGGAACGCGCTGTTCGCGAAGCAGACGACGCCATTGCTATCGATCAGGAGCACGCAGCTCGGGCTGTGCGTGAAGGCGAGCGAAAGCGCCCGCAGCATCGTTTCCGAGCTGCTGGCTCGCCGCTTCTTCCTTGAAGCGCCGGGCCGCGCCACCCGCTTCTGTGTCAAACGACAGTCTCCGCCTAATGGTGGACAGCGTGGACGGCCAATAGTGACTGACCGCAA
>JBIOYF010000277.1:0-2335 GCA_044870035.1 Dehalococcoidia bacterium | reverse complement strand
GCATCGCCACGAAGATGGCGACACTCAGCGTAAGCCAGACCTTGGTTGTCAGGCGCATAGCTTCCCAGGCCGCGAGCGCCTAGGCGCCGCCCGTGGCTCATAGAAGTATCGGCTAGGCCTGGCCCGCTATGCTACAATCCGCCTGCTGGAGGCCCCAAATGCCAGACGACACGTTCAGCAAGATCGCGGAAAACTGGATCGCCGCAGCGCTCCGCAACAGCCCGGCCGGCGCTACCGCGCTTGGTATCCACGACTACGACAGCGAGCTGCCCGACCGCAGCCGCGACAGCATCGAGCGGCACGCCGGCGAGCTGCGCGGCTTCCTCAAACGCCTCGAGTCGATTGCGCCCGCCGCGCTGCCCGCGGAAGAACGCCCGGAACATGAGCTGCTGCGCCGCCGCATCCTCTGGGAGCTCGTCAGCATTGAGGAGCTGCAAACGTGGCGGCGTTCGCCTGGCGGCTACCTCGGCACGATCGGCGGCGCCTGTAACGGACTGATCATCCGCGACTTCGCACCACTCGCCGAACGCGCGAAGAGCGTCATCTCACGCCTTCGCCAGGCGCCGCGCGTGCTCGAGCAGGCGAAGGCCAACCTCGATGGCTGTCCGCGCATTCACGTCGAGACGGCGATCGAGCAGGCCGCCGGCGTCCGCATCCTGCTCCAGCGCGACCTGCCGGGCGCGCTCTCGCCGCTGGACGGCGCGCCGCTGCGCTCCGAGTTCGAGTCGGCGCAGCGCGACGCGCTCGCCGCGGTCGAGGGCTTCGCTACGTGGATGAAGGACGATCTGCTCCCGCGTTCGAACGGCGGTTACGCCTACGGCGAGGACCGCTACCGCAAGCTGCTGTCGTACACGGACTTCGTCGATCGCCCGCTGGCGGAGCTCGAGCAGCGCGGCCTGGACGACCTTCACTCCTGCCAGGCCCAGCTCAAGGAGCTCGCCGCACAGATCGATCCGAACAAGTCGCCCGCCGAGGTCGTCGATCTCGTCTCACAGGACCATCCGACGCCGGAGCGGCTGCTGCCGGACACCGACGCCCTGCTCGACGAGCTGCGCGACTTCGCCGTCTCGCAGCGGATGGCGACGATGCCGACCGACGTGCGCATCCGCGTCGCGGAGACGCCGTCGTTCGCGCGCATGACCACCCAGGCCGCCTGCAGCACGCCCGGCCCGTTCGAGACGAACGCGACGGAGGCGTACTACTATGTGACGCCGCCCGACCCGTCCTGGCCGGCGGAGCGCACCGAGGCCTACCTCAAGTTCTTCAACCGCTACAGCATCCCCGGCATCACCGCGCACGAGGCTTACCCCGGTCACTACGTCCACATCTCCTGGCTGCGCAAGGACCAGCGCAGGCTGCCGCACTTCCTGATGACCACAACGACCGTCGAGGGCTGGGCGCACTACGTCGAGCAGGCGTTCATCGAGGCCGGCTACGGCGATGGCGACCCGCGCTACCACATCATGCAGCTGCGCGAGGCGCTCATGCGGCTCTGTCGCTACCTCGTCTCGATCGGGCTGCACACGCAGGGTTGGACCTTCGAACAGGGCGTCGACTTCTTCCTGCGCGAAGGCTACGCGACCCAGCCGATCGCTGAGCGCGAGACGCGCCGCGGCTGCATCGGCCCGAACTACTACGCCTACACGCTCGGCAAGCACGAGATCCTCTCGCTGCGGGAGAAGCTCAAGGCCAAGCAGGGCGCCAAGTACGATCAGCTCGCCTTCCACGACGCGCTTATGAAGCTCCCCTACCCGATCCCGATCATCGAGCAGATCATGCTTAGCAATGGAAGTTAGCCGAACAATGGGCACGCTGCTCGACGTCGTCCGGCGAACGCCTCCGCTCCCGTGGCAAGAAAGCAGCGGCATCCCTTGGTCCGATCCCGGCTTCAGCCAGCGCATGCTCCGCGAACACCTGTCGCAAGACCACGACCGCGCGAGCCGTCGCAGCGAAGTGATCGATGCGCACGTACAGTGGATCCAAGCAGACCTGCTAGCCTTGCGGCCGTCGCGCGTTCTAGATCTCGCCTGCGGGCCAGGTCTATACACATCTCGGCTGGCGGCACTCGGCCATGAATCCGTGGGTATCGACTTCTCTCCCGCGTCGATCGCCTACGCCGAGGAGCACTCACCAGGCGGCTGCACGTATCGATGCGAAGATCTACGCTCGGCAGACTTTGGCACCGGTTTCGATCTGGTCATGCTCATCTTCGGCGAGTTCAACGCCTTCGCTCCGGATGATGCCCGCGCGGTGCTTTCGAAAGCGCACCGCACCCTGTCCGCCGGCGGCACTCTGCTGGCGGAGGTTCATACCTTCGACGCAGTGCGTTCGGCGG
>JBIOYF010000276.1:0-4161 GCA_044870035.1 Dehalococcoidia bacterium | reverse complement strand
GCCGTCACCTATCTCGACGTCGAGAGCGCGCGCCGCACAGCAGAGCAGATCGACGCGCGCGTCCGCGCCGGCGACGACATCGGGCTGCTGGGCGGCGTTCCGGTCTTGGTCAAAGACCTCGAGAACGTCGCCGGTATGCCGACCACACAGGGCTCCGTCGTGTTCAAAGATCACATTGCCGATCGCGACGACACGAGCGTTGAGCGCGTGCGCGCGGCAGGCGCCGTCATCGTCGGTAAGTCCAACACGCCGGAGTTCGGCCTTGTTGGCTACACGGCGAACAAGCTGCACGGCGTGACGCGCAACCCCTGGGACCCGGAGCGAACGCCCGGTGGTTCCTCCGGCGGCGCTGCCGCCGCGGTCGCCGGCGGCCTGGTGCCGATAGCCACGGGCACGGACGGCGGCGGCTCGATCCGCATCCCAGCGTCCTACTGCGGCCTGGTCGGCATGAAGGGGACGTTCGGCCGCATACCGCGCGGTCCGCGTGCCGCAAACGGCCCGCTCACGAGCTCGAAGGGTGCGCTGGCGCGTAGCGTGCGCGACGCCGCGCGCTGGTTCGACGTTGCCTCCGGCTACCACCCACGCGATCCGTTCAGCTTGCCGCGCGTCGATGGCTGGGAGGCGAACCTCGGCAAGCATTCGCTGAGGGGCCTTCGCGTCGCCGTGTCGCCGGATCTCGGCAACACGATCGTCCATCCGGAAGTCGCGCACATCGTAGGCGATGCCGCCCACTGGCTCATCGACACCGCCGGCCTGAAGCGTGTCGACATGGAGATCGCCCTACCCGAAAACACGATCGCCTGGGCGCGCGCCGGCCTGCCTTCGTTGATCAACGATCTCGAAGGTCACTGGCCGGACTGCAGGGATGATCTCACGTTCGAGATCCGCCTGGGTATGGAGTTCGCTCCGCGCTACCGCGCCCGCCACGCCGCGGCCATCGACCGCTTTCGCGTGGAGGTGAACGAGGCGCTGGGCGATATGTTTGAACGCGTCGACATTCTGCTCTGCGCCGTAAGCCCGGTGGAGCCCTTCTCCGCCGAGGGCCCCATGCCCAACCGCGTCGGCGAAATCAAGATCGATCCGTGGACGAGCGGCGCGCTCACCATCCCGGCGAATATCTCAGGCTATCCCGCCATCTCAGTGCCTGCTGGTCGGTCCGCGAGCGGCCTGCCGATTGGCCTCCAAGCATATGCGCGTCGACACGAAGATGCGCTCCTGCTCGATCTCGCGCTGGTCCTCGAGCGTGAGCGCCCCTGGCCGCTCGTGGCGCCGAACGCACCGGTCTAGCAACCGCGAGCGGTTCGCACCTACGGCTGCCTCGCAATCGCCAGCTCGCTCCTTCCGACACTCAGCCGCATCTGCTAAGGGTTCCCCCTAATATTCGTCGCGCTCGCGGGCAAATTACGGCAGCTCACCGGATAGACTCACGGTTGGGGTGGAGAGTGATGAGGTGGAGCGATAACCGTTTTACGGCGTACTTACCACGTTATAGGTAGACCCCCAACAGGAACGCTGCTATTCTGCCGATGTTTGACCAGAGACCGATTTCACAAACGAGAAGGTCGAGGTCACATGCGGCTCAAGCTACTGGGTATTAGCTCTCTTGTTGCTCTCAGTCTCCTCACCGCACTCTATAGCAGCAGTTTCCATGCGAGCGCGCTTACCAACTGCACCGTCGACGCCAGCATCGACACGCAAGAACAGGAGTTCTTGCGCCTCATCAACCAGTACCGCCAACAGAACGGGCGCGGCGCGCTAAAGCTGTCCACTACGCTCAATCGCGCGGCGGCGTGGAAGTCACAGGACATGGCCATCAACGGCTACGTCGCGCACGACGACACGCCGATCAGCCGGACGTGGCTCCAGCGCATCCGGGACTGCGGTTACGGATACAACGCCTGGATCGGCGAGAACATCGCGGTCGGTAACGGCGATGCGGCCGCCACCTTCGAGCAGTGGCGCGGCAGCCCCGGCCACAACGACAATATGCTCGGTTCGAACTACACGGCCATCGGCATCGGCCGCGCCTACAACGCCGATAGCCAGTACGGCTGGTACTGGACCACCGAGTTCGGCAGCGTTTCCGACGGTTACACCGCGGCGACGCCGACTCCAACCGGCCCGACTCCTACCGCTCCGCCACCGGGCTCGCTACCCTGCGCCGACGTCAACGACAGCGGCGTAGTTGGCGTCGACGACATTGTCTACGTCATTGCACGCTACATGACGAATGACCTGTCGGCTGACATCGACCACAACGGCATCGTCGGCATCAACGATATCCTCCTCGCCGTGCGGGAGTACGGCACAATCTGCTAACCGGCGACGAGACCGCCAGTTCGCGTACCGCCGCGCCGATCATAAGCGCGGCCGTCCTCTTGCGCGCAGTCAGGCGAACTGCATCGTCAGCGCCGCGCGCTCATCGATCGCCAGCGGCACGGTGAGCCACTGACCTTCGCTCCGCACCTCTACCGACTCGCTTCCAAGCGTAGAGCGCGACAGCCGATAGCCGCGCGGCACGTGGATAACCAGCTCGCCGCGCCGTTTCGCGACCGGCACAAGATCGACCATTAGCGTCTTGCGCCTCGCGTCGAAGCGGACGGCGTCCATCTCTCGTCCGCCCATGGAGTAGTGAAACGTGCTCCCGACGACCTGCGGCCAGTCGAGCGCCTTCCGCAGCGCGAGCAGCCGTACGCCGTGCGCAGGCACGCCTTCCAACAGCAAGCCGCCGTCCCGTACGCCGTAGGTGCGGCCCTCCCAGAACTCGAACACGTGCCAGCGGCCGCGCGGCAGCGCGAGCGACAGGTCCTGCCGTCGTCCCGACCAGTTGAACCGCCCGACGACCGACCAGGACTCGAACGGGCGCTCGATCCACAGCTCCATCGTCGACGGCATGGACTCGCGCAACAGGTCGCTCACAGCGGCCGCCTCCGGGACTGGCGGCAGCAGGGCCGAGACCAGGTCCAGCCGTTCCCGTGAGAGCTGCTCCATGTCGTCGCTCAAGAACACCGCACCACCCGAGAGCGCGATCGCCGTCGCCAGCGACTGCACCTCCGGCAGCGTGAGTTTCGTCCGCGCTTGCCGCGCCAGCAGGCAGTCCGGATCGTTCGCCCACAGCCTGTTGTGCATCCACGCGCGCGTCAGCACGTTGCGCACGGCGTTCTCTGTAGCGGGCTCTCCCGTAATGCGCGGCCGCCCGCGCGCAGGCGCCATCCCCTTGCGGCGGAAGCGCCACCACGGCGCCACATCGGGCCCGATACGCTGACCATCGATGAAGCCGGCCGAGGCGCCCATCAGCGCGCCGCAACCCAGCACGAAGCGCTTCTCACCTACACCAGCGCGGATCGCCGCCAACCCCCGACGATAGGAATCGATGCGTGTCGCCCGCGGATCGTGGCGCCCGCCCGAGATCGCCGCGCCGTACAAGAAGTCGATCTTGACGTACTCGTAGCCCCAGCCGTCGGTGATCTCGCGGAACAGGTCGCGCAGCCATCGTTCCACCTCGGGGTTGGAGCAGTCCAGCCCGTAGCAGCGCTGGTTCCAGTTGTGCATCGCGAGCGCCGGCTCGCCGTCGTCGCCGCGGATCACCCACTCCGGATGTTGGGCAAACAGCCGCGAGTTCTCGCCGGCGAACAGCGGCGCCAGCCAGATGCCAGGCGTGAAGCCCGCCTCCTTGATGTCCCGCGCCAGCGGCGCCATGCCGCGCGGAAACTTCTCGTTCGTCGTGGTCCAATCCCCAATGTCCGCCTGATAGCCGTCATCGATCTGCACCAGCTCCAGCGGCAGCTCACGGCGGTGGTCCTGCAAGAAGCGCAGGTTCTTCAGCACGTCCTGTTCGCTCACCGTCGTGAAGTAGTAGTACCAGGAGCACCAGCCGGCCGGCGACGAACGCGGCACGCGCGCCCCCTGCTCGCGCGCCAGGATATCCGCGTAGCACTCCAACGCTTGCGCCGGCTCCGTGTCGAACTCGATCAGCAGCCGCTCGGACCACATCGTCTCGCCCGGCATAAGCGCGATGCCGTCGGCGAACGCAGTCGCTCTCAGCGAACGCCGCGCCGTATCGAGCCGGACCTGCGTCCACTGCTCCCGCGCCGTCACGAAGCCGAGCAGCAGGCTGTGGCCTGATCGCTCATCGAGCAGCACCGCGACTCCGTCCGACGT
>JBIOYF010000275.1:0-10555 GCA_044870035.1 Dehalococcoidia bacterium | reverse complement strand
GAGACGATGACGTTGAACGCCGCGTCCGCGCGAACGGCGAGCGCGCCATCGATGTTGTTGTGGTCGCTGACCGCTACGCAATCGATGCCGGCACGCTGGTAGCGGCGGACGAACGTCGATACGGACGTCAGCGCATCGCGTGAGAAGTGCGTATGCGCGTGGAGATCTGCCTTCATCATGCGTGCGGTCGATGTTGCGGCGCCGCTCACTGGTCCTCGATCTGGAACGCCTCTTCTTCGATCTCTGCATCTTCGCCGCTGAGCGGTGTTTGAGGAAGCGACGGCTCGGCGAAGGACTCGCGCAGCTTGACGATGCGCTGCTCGGCCTTATCGAGGATCTCCTGACAGCGCTTGGCGAGCTGCATGCCCTCCTCGAAGAGCTCGATCGACTGCTCGAGGGGAAGGCCGCCGCGCTCCAGCTTGCCGACGGTCTCTTCCAGGTGCTGGTAGAGCTGCTCAAACGTCAACGTATCGCGCTTGGCGGTCATCACACCTCCATCATGAAGAGCGGCGCCTGCTCCTTCGCGATCGCGGCCTTGCGGCGGCGTTTCTGGTCGGGCACGGGCGCGCCGGAGTCAACGCGAACGGGGAAGTCGCCGTCGCGAACGCGGACGTTGAGCCGCTCTCCAACGGACATGCCATCGACGCTGTCGACGACGTGGCCGTCGCGCTGGACGAGCGCGTAGCCGCGCTGCAACGTGGCGTAGGGATCAAGCGAACGGAGGGCAAGGTGAAAGCCGTGCAGGCCCTTTTGGAAGCCCCGGAGCTGGTGATCTACCGCGGCGAGGGCGGCGCGCGTGAGATCGTCCGCCTTCTGGCGCTCCACATTAATGTTGGGCGCAAAGCGTTCCATCGAAACGGCGGCGCGGCGAACTTCCGCACGACTGCCATCGATCTGACCCTGGGCCCCGGAGAGGAGCGTGCCGGCCGCGATGCTGAGCCGGACGGCGACCTCGGTTCGGTCGGGCGCGACCAGCTCGGCGGCGGCTGACGGCGTGGGCGCACGGATGTCCGCGACGAAGTCGGCGATCGTCGTGTCGGTCTCGTGACCGACGCCGGAGACGACCGGGACGAGCGAGCCGAAGATCGCTCGCGCGACCTGCTCGTCGTTGAACGCCCAGAGGTCTTCGAGAGAGCCGCCGCCGCGGGCGACGATGACGACGTCGATATCGGGGCGGCGGGCGAGCGCGTTCAGCGCGGCGACGATGCGCGGCGCGGCGTCGGGGCCCTGGACCGCCGTGGGGGCGAGGACGACTTCGCCCATGGGCCAGCGGCGCTGGAGGACGTGACAGATGTCGTGGAAGACCGAGCCGGCGGACGACGTGACCACGCCGATGCGCTTGGGGAAGCGGGGCAGCGGCCGCTTGCGCCCCGGATCGAAGAGGCCTTCCTCCTGAAGCCTCGCCTTGAGCCGCTCGAACTCGGCCTGGAGGGCGCCGATGCCTTCGGGCTGGACGAAGTCGACGATGAACTGGAGGTCGCCCCGCACCACGTAGAAGTCGATCTTGCCGTGCGCGACGACCTGGTCGCCGTCTGCGAACTTAAAGCCGGTGTTGGCGGACTTGAAGAGCACGGCGCTGAGCGCCGCCTCGGAGTCCTTGAGGCTGAAGTAGACGTGGCCGGAGGGGTATTTGCGCAGGTTGGAGACTTCGCCGCTGATCCAGAGGTCGCTGAGGAAGAGGTCGCTCTCGAGCAGCTCGCGCAGGTGGGTAGCAACCTGGCGTACGGCGTAGACCTGCATCGACCCTAGTATAGATGGTAGGGCGGAGGTCGGGAAGCAGCGCGCCTTGACAGGCTCAGCGCATGCTTGACAGCCGTGGCGAAAGCTCACAGTATCCGGCACCACTCCCCAGCAAGGCGCTGTATGTCTTACTGCAGGTTGACTTTTCACCCAGTCGACGTAGACTAGGTGTGTCTCGTGGCTCGCAGACGCGGCCTGGCTCTACGGACGGAGGACCGTTATGGCTTGTCGGCTCGGGACAAGGAAGAGGTGCATCTTCGCTGGGTTCGCGCTGGCGTTAGCCGCGCTGCTGGCGATCATAGCCCTTCGATCAGCGCCGGACTCCATCCGCGCTTCCGGCGGAAGCAACAGCATCGTCGCGGCAGACGGCTCAGCAAACTCAGGTGATCAGCCTTCGTTACAGCTCGACTGGGCCGGAAATCCGGTCGTGACGTATAACACCGAATATCTCACGCTGGTGTTTCTCAAGGTCCTGCACTGCGGCAATCCGACTTGCACAGGCGGCAATAGCATTACTGCGCCGGATCCAGCGCAGAACGTGGGATTTGGTTCCTTGCAGCTCGACGCCGTTGGGTATCCTGTGATCAGCTACCTTGGCGATCTGGGCCAGCCAAACCCAACATTAGAGATCATGCACTGTAATGATCCGGACTGCTCAGGCCAGGACGAAAGCATCGTAGAACCGATACAAGCCGAGACGCCGCTTGCTATGTCCCCGGTCCGGCTGGACGCGGTTGGTAACCCTGTGTTGGCGTACCGCAACGGCGCCGGTACCGTCAAACTACTGCACTGCGGTGACGCGAATTGTTCGGCGGGAAATTCTATTGAGGCAACCACGTCGGGAAGCAGTGGGCAACTGGGGCTGGAATTGGACAGCGCAGGTCTACCCGTCATTCTCTACAATCCCTATCAGGATCTCATCCTCGTGCGCTGCGCAGATGCCAATTGCTCGTCGTTCACGACGTCACCTTCGATTGCGTTAAGTAGCGGTGGATTTGCGTTCACTCTCGCAAGTGGTGACATCCCGGTCGTCACGTACCCGAAAACGAACGGAGCAGGGCTGGCCATACTTCGTTGCGGCAATCAGGACTGTTCCGCAAGCAACGTGACAAACGTTGTGTACCCGCAGCAGGCAATACCGAACTCGATGGCTCTCGGCGCGACAGAAAACCCGGTGCTTGCGTTCACCGATTCGAACTCTAACTTGCTAAAAGTAGTGCGCTGCGGAGATGCTACTTGTGGTTCCGGCAACACGCTCACGGAACCAGATGCGGGCACGGCAACCCAATTCGGATCGCTGGCTCTGGACCTGGTGGACGATCCCGTTGTGGCGTACAAGGCTACGGACAATCTGGACCTCAGGGTGCTGCACTGCGTTACGGATTACTGCGGTGCCAAGGGAGCCACGCCCACGCCGCTTCCGACAGCGACTCCCACGCCGTCACCGACACCCTGTCCGGCGCCCTGTCTTTTGGTTTCGATCGGCGCGGACCGCGACGGCGGCACCGACGACTGCGACACAAGCGGCGGTTCGACGACGTGCGACGTGGCGCTCAACACGGAGTTCACGGTGAACGCGTATCTGAACAATACGGACAGCATTGGGCCGTATGACGCCTTGCAGGTCTTGCTGCAGTACAGCGGCGTACAATTTACGCCCGCCGGCAAGCAGAACCCGAAGGTTGTCTGGCCGGACTGCGCCCTGATCGGCTCGGCACCCGGCAACGGCTTCTTCGCGGCCGGGTGCGCCGTGGGCATTGGTTCAGCAGGCTCGACGTACCACGGCCTCGTCGTCAAGGCGACGTTCAACTGCACAGCAGACGGCTCGGTGACGATGGTCCATAGCCTCTCTGACACAAGTATCTACGACCACCAAGGCGATGCCCACGCGGAGTCCGGCCCGAACGAGACGCTGACGATCAATTGCGTGCCGCCCGCCCCCTACCCTACCGACACAGACGGCGACGGATGCCCCGACATGAATGAGGCCGGGCCCAGCCCGTACTCCGGCGGTCAGCGCAGCTTCCTGAACTCATTCGATTACTTCAATCCAACGCACGACGGCCTGAACCGGGTCGATGACGTGCTGGCGGTGCGCGACCAGTACTACACCGACTCCGGCGATCCGGGCTACACGCAGGACACGGACCGCGCGCTGATTGGCCCAAGCTTGTGGAACCTGGGCCCTCCGGATGGCAAGCAGCGCATCGATGACGTGCTGAACGCGCTGCACCAGTACTTCCACGACTGTTCGTAGGGCGATCGCCTTACGAACAGTCAGCCTTAGCCGATCGACGCGAGACGGTAGTTCTTCGCGCTAAGCTGGCGGCATGTCCGGCAAGCCATCCGTCGGTCGGAAGGCGCCGCTCGCGGCTCTCGTCGCGGGCGTTTGCGCGCTGACGATCTCCATCGTTGTGCGAGACGCCGGAGCTCATCCCGTCACGGGGTTCGTCGCAATCGATGCGGGGTGGAGCAGGGCGTGCGCGCTCACGACAGCGGGCAGCGCGCAGTGCTGGGGCGCAACGTACGGCACGACGCCCCAGTACGCCGTAGCGAACGTTTCGTCGATCACCGTCGGCGGGGCGCACGCCTGCGCGCTGGCGGAAACGGGCGTGAGGTGCTGGGGCGCGAATGCGGAAGGACAGCTTGGCAACGGCCAGTTCTCTGCGGAAGCCGGGCCGGTGGACGTCGTCGGCCTGACGAAGGGCGTATCAGCCGTTGCGGCGGGCGGCTACTTCACGTGTGCGCTGGTGAACGGCGGCGTGAAGTGCTGGGGCGATAACTCGCAGGGACAGCTCGGCAACGGCACGAGCGGGAGCTACCTGAACGAGCCGGCAGACGTCTCGGGCATGACTGAGGGCGCCGTCGCGCTCGCGGCGGGAGACGACCACGCCTGCGCAATCACGACCGCCGGCGGGGTGATGTGCTGGGGCAGCGACGGCGCCGGCCAGCTCGGCGACGGAGCGAGCGGTGGCAACCGAGCAACGCCGGCGCCAGTAAGCGGGCTCTCGACGGGAGTCACGGCGCTCGCGCTGGGCGCGGACCAGTCGTGCGCGGTTGTCATGGGGGCGGCGAAGTGCTGGGGCGGGAACGCAAACGGACAGCTCGGCGACGGCACGGTTGCGGGCCGCGCGATGCCGGTCGACGTGGCCGGGCTTGCCAGCGGTGTGCTCGCGATCGCCGCGGGCGACGGTTCGACGTGCGCCTTGACCACGAGCGGCGGCGTGAAGTGCTGGGGCGCGAACGACTACGGCCAGCTCGGCGACGGAACGACGAGCGCCCACCGGACGCCGGCCGACGTGAGCGAACTGGGGAGCGGCGTCACCGGCGTGACGGCGGGGTCGGCCTTCGCCTGTGCGCTGACGGGTGCGGGAGCCACGCGCTGCTGGGGGCTGAACGACTCCGGCCAGCTGGGCGACGGAACGACGACGGACCGCCGGACGCCGGTCGATGTCGTGAGCGAGGCGAAGCCGACGCCGGTCGCTTCGCCGGCCGTAGCGCTGGACGGGGATGCGAACTGCGACGAGCGCGTCGACAGCATCGATGCGGCGCTGATCCTGCAGTACAGCGCCCGGCTCATCAAGAGCGTTGGCTGCGCGGGCGGCGCGGACGTGAACGACGACGGAGCTATCGATAGTCGGGATGCGGCGCTGGTGCTCCAGACGGTTGCGGGACTGATCGTACGTTAGCGGCGCTGCGGCGTCGCCGGCGTTGCTACAATGAGGTATTCCACGTTCCAAAGGAGATGCCATGCCGCTCTTCGTCATCCAGCACAAGCACGCCGCCGAGACCTGCCCGGCCGGCGATCCCCAGATGGGGCCGATGCTGCTAAAGCACCTGTCGCCTCCAAACGCGGCAGGCTTCGGAGTCAACATCCAAAGCGAAGCCGTGATCGACGGGCAGCACACGTTCTACCTGATCGTAGACGCCACGGACGAGGGGAAGGTGAAGGACTTCATGGGGCCGTTCTACCAGGCGGGCTCCGTCGAAATCTGGCCGGCCAGCTCATGCGAGCAGGTGGTCGAACGGGCGCAGTGCTGAGATCTGGAAGTTGGAGGCTGGAGGCTAGAAACTCGACGGTGAATCCAGCTTCCAGCGTCCAGCTTCCAACGAAATTAGGCGCGCTCTAGGTAGGCGCCGGTGCGCGTGTCAATCTTCAGTTTGTCACCTTGGTTGATAAACAGCGGCACCTGCACGATGAGGCCGGTCTCCATCTTGGCGGCCTTGGTGCCGCCCTGCGCGGTATCGCCCCGGATGCCGGGCTCGGTCTCGGCGATGGTGAGGATGACCGCCGCGGGCAGCTCGACGCCGATGGGCTCGTCGCCGTAGACGAGCAGGTCGCAGTCGGCGTTCTCGCTAAGGTAGTTGATCGCGTCGCCTACCTGGTTCGCGTTGAGGGGAATCTGGTCGTAGGTCTCGGAGTTCATGAAGTAGTAGAGGCCACCGTCCTCGTAGAGGAACTGGACTTTGGAACGCTCGACGCGGGCGCGCGCGAGCTTGGCCGTTGCCTGGAACGACTTGTCGACGGTGTGGCCGCCGCGCACGTCACGGAGCTTCAGGCGCACCTGCGCCGAGCCACGGCCCATCTTGATGTGCTCGTAGTCCAGGACCTGATAGAGGACGCCGTCCATTTCGACGTTGATGCCTTTGCGGGCGTCGGTGACGCTGATCATGAGTGCTCCTTGATTGTTATCGAGATGACGGTGGCGACCTAAAGGTCGCCGCTACGCTCGTCGCTGGGAATGACAGCTCGGTAAGTCTACCGTAAGGGGCGGACGGAGCTAAAGCTTCGTCCCTACGCCGGCCATAGCACATCGGAAGTGGTCATCTCTGCGGGACCGACAGATTTCCTTCGACAAACTCAGGACAGGCTCTCGCTGCGCTCGGAATGACGGATTGCGCTTTACGCCGCGGTCGTCAGTTTGGGGGCGTGACTCATGAGGCGGGCCTTGCCGCTCTCGAGGACGACGACGTCCTCGATGCGGACGCCGCCCCAGCCGGTGAGGTAGATGCCGGGCTCGATGGTGAAGACCATGCCGTCGGTGAGCTTGTCGTTGGAGGTGGGGCCGAGGCGGGGCGCTTCGTGGATCTGGAGGCCGAGGCCGTGGCCCAGTCCGTGGCCAAAGTGCTCGCCGTGGCCGGCTGCGCCGATGACCTTGGCGGCGAGCATGTGCGCCTGCTCGCCCGTCATACCTTCCTCGACCAGCTCGTGCGCCGTCTGCTGAGCAGCGAGGACGATGTCGTACACGCGTTTGAACTCGTCGTCAGGCTTGCCGAGAAAGATCGTGCGCGTGAGGTCGGACATGTACCCATCGAGCTTGACGCCCATATCGATGACGACGCCTTCGCCCTTCTTGAGCTTGCGGTCGGTTGGGAAGCAGTGCGGCATGGCGCCGCGCTCACCTGCGCCGACAAGCGTTTCGAACGAGAGGCCGTCGCCGCCGTGCTCGCGGATGTACTTTTCGATCTCCCAGGCGACCTGCTTCTCCGTCCAGCCCGGCTCAAGGCGTTCGGCCACATGGGCGAACGCTTCGTCGCCGAGATCGATCGCGCCCTGGAGCGCGGCGATCTCCTGGGCATCCTTAACGACGCGCAGTCCTTCGACGATGTTGGTCGTCGCGACGAGCCTGGGCCGCGCAGCTTCCGGCAGGTCCTGCACGATCTTGCGCGTGTGGCGATAGAGCGCGTGGCTGACGTGCGACGACTCGAACGCGAGGCGTTTGCCGCCAAGACCTTCGAGCATGGCGGGGAGCCACTTCTCCATGCCGCCGACCGACTTGTGCAGGCGGAAGCCGGCCGCCTGTCCTTCGGCCTGCTCGTAGTAGCGGAAGTCGGTAGCGATGACAGCGTCGTCTTTGGTGACGAGCAGGTAGCAGGACGTGCCGCTGAAGCCGGAGAGGTAGCGCCGGTTGACGGGGCTGGCGTTCTCCGGGCTGGAGACGAAGAGGGCGTCGAGGTTGTGCTTGTCGAGCTTCTCCCGCAGACGGGCGACTCGTTGCTCAGTCATTTGGCTATAGTCTAGCTCTTCGCCACATCCACGAGCGCCTCGAGGGCGGCGAGGTAGCCGCGCCAGCCGAGGCCGGCGACGATGCCGCGACAGGCGCCGGCGGTGACGGAACGGCGGCGGAACGGCTCGCGGGCGTAGATGTTGGAGATGTGCACCTCGATCGCGGGAATGCCTGCACCAACGAGAGCGTCCCGGAGCGAGAGGCCGTAATGGGTGAGCGCGCCGCCATTAATAATGATGGCGTCCGCGCCACGTGACTCCTGCTGGATGAAGTCGATGATGGCGCCTTCGTGGTTCGACTGGAAGCTCTTGATGTCGGCGCCCAGCTCCTTGGCGCGGGCGGCGACGCGCTGCTCGATATCGGCAAGCGTGAGCGTGCCGTAGACTTCGGGCTCGCGCGTGCCGAGCGTGTTGAGGCTGGGGCCGTTAATAAGGAGAATGCGCATCGGGACTAGCGTACCGTATCAGCAAGGGAAGCGTCATTAGGGATTGGCCTGGACTTGAGCAGATAATCAGCGCCAAGCCGCCGCCAAGTGCAAAACGAACGGCTCGCCGGCGGGGCTCGGCGAGCCGTTCGGTTATCGGCGCTCGTGATCTAGGAGGCCTTGCAGCTTGTGCCGTATTGCCTGGTCACCTCCAGTATGTCTTGGACCGTGAACACCCCTCCGGAGGGCTTGGGCTGCAGGTAGCGCGACATGA
Organism: Dehalococcoidia bacterium; assembly: GCA_044870035.1. GTDB lineage: Bacteria > Chloroflexota > Dehalococcoidia > DSTF01 > RBG-16-68-14 > JBBDXS01. Next base: position 2,109 of record JBIOYF010000275.1, on the reverse strand, counting down.
CCATGAGGATATCGCTGACGTCCACGTGACCGGTGCCGTCCAGGTCGGCGCAGCCCTGCGCACTGGCGAACCCGGGCGCCGCTGCCAGCACCACGCCGGCAACGACAATGCTTGCGAGCGTCACTCGTACCTTCGTGCCAATCCGGTTGATGATTTCGCTGGTCATTGCTCTTCTCCCTCTTTCCCCTTCGGGCATTGCTCACTTGTCGATGGCCCTAGCCTACGCCCGCTGCGAAGGCATCACTATGAAGGAGGTCACACTGATCGGCCGACTGTGATCGAGTTCACGTTGCTCAGGAGTGAGCAGGAGGCGCGAGATGTGCGTCGGCTCTCGCAGCCGAGGCTTTCCAGCCTTGGCTGCGTTTATACTGCGCTAGATGACGAAGACGTACCGACGCATTGTGGCGAAGCTGGGGACGGGGCTGCTTACTTCCGGCTCGGACCAGCTCGACACCGAGATGATCGCCACGCTCGCCGCGCAGGTGGCGAAGCTCCGCTCGAGCGGCAGCGAGGTGATCGTCGTGACCTCGGGCGCGATCGCGGCGGGACGCGAACGGCTGAAGATCGGCCACGCCGACGGGAAGTCGGCCGGTCGCAAGGACATGCCGTTCCGGCAGGTGCTCGCTTCGGTCGGCCAGAGTCACCTGATGCAGACGTACGATGCGATCTTCCGTACGCATGAGATTGTCGTGGCGCAGACGTTGCTGACGCGGCGTGACCTCTCGGACCGGGTGGCGTACCTGAACGCGCGCAATACGCTGCTCGCGCTGCTCGAGGTAGGCGCGCTGCCGATCGTGAACGAGAACGACGTCGTCGCCGTGGAGGAGATCGCGGACGCGCACATCGGCGACAACGACAGCCTTTCGGCGCTGGTAGCGAACCTGGTGGACGCCGATCTGCTGGCGATCCTGACCGACATCGGCGGGCTATACACGGCGGACCCGCGCCGCGACGACAGGGCGGAGCTCATCCCGACTGTCGAACGGGTGACGCCGGAGATCGAGCAGCTCGCCGGCGGGACGGGCAGCGCGCACGGCGTCGGCGGGATGATCACGAAGCTGCAGGCCGCGAAGCTGGCCGCGGCCGGCGGGACGGACGTAGTGATCGCGGACGGGCGCGAGCGCGCCGTGCTCGAGCGGCTGGCGGCCGGCGAGGCGATCGGCACGTTGTTCGCAGCGACGGGGGATCGGGTGGAGAGCCGCAAGCGCTGGATGCTGTCCGGGCTGGCCGCGCGCGGCAAGATCGTCGTCGATGCGGGCGCGGCGAAAGCGCTGCGGTCGCAAGGGAAGAGCCTGCTGCCGGCGGGCGTGAAGGAGATCGAGGGACTATTCGAGCGCGGCGACACGGTGCCCATCTTCGACGAGGAAGGGCACCGCATCGCGGTGGGGATCACGAACTACGGACACGAGGACGCTTCGGCGATCCGGGGCCTGCGTTCGGACAAGATCGTCGAGCTGCTGGGCCACGAGTTCGGGGCGGAGCTGGTGCACCGGAATAACCTGGTGGTGTTGTAAGGAGACCTAACCCCCTAGCCCCAGGGGGAACGATAGTACGGAGCTGGTCATGTTCAAGTGGCTGCATGACTTCTTCTACAGCGGCGACCCCGACGTAAAGCTGGCGGACGGCCTGAGCGAGTTCGAGGCGGCGCAGTATGAGGAGCTGCTGCGGAACAGCGGGATCATGTCGATGGCGAAGAACATGGACGCGCTCTTCGGACGCTTCGGGCAAGCGTCAACGTTCGCGACGAACAGCTATGCGTTGTATGTGAAGCAGAGCGATGTGGAGGCGGCGTCAGAGTCGCTGGGACACCTCTTGGAGCGATACGAGACGGAAGAGGCGCGCGAGGTGCGGCGGAACACCCGTCGAAAGCAGAAGAAGTAACGCGGAGCCTGCGGTCTCCGAGGGCTGGACCTGTCAGGCTGAAGCCTGACCCGCGGAACAAGCCGGCTCGCCCGGCAAGCCGACTCGCGGGACAGGCCGAGTGCCGCTTGTTCGCATTCGACCGGTTTGCTATCTTCGCTCCTAGCAACAGATACGAGGAGGGCCGTAGCTTGGCCGTCGATATCAAGAAGACGGAAGCGCCCAAGGGCAAGGAATCGGCTGCGTTTA